>JAEEOK010000035.1 GCA_016284235.1 Succinivibrionaceae bacterium | reverse complement strand
TTTTTATCCTTTTAAAATTAATTTTTAAAATGGGAACCACATTTTTTTATTCTCAAGATGAAATGGAAAAAGATCTATCAGGAACATGGGCAATCACAATTTTCAACTGGATTTTGTAAAGAACCATTATTATTCATAGAATACGAGCAGTTGCCCTTTCTTGATTTTGTAGAGACAGTGCAAAGGAGCATATGGGATGCTTTTATTATCGCGGGAGACATTTATCTGATCGTGCAGTAAAACTACGCCGTTTTTGGTGAGGAAATAAGTTCAAATGTTTTAGTCGTTTTAATCCTAACTAATCTGGTGTTTGTTTTGGCTCAGTGTAGGCGAATAATGGGTAGGTGCACCGTTGCAATACCAACCTAATAAGACGGAAACTGAATTGATTTCCCCGTAATTTTATGGTTCTTCGCTCATACATGCGTAAAAAATCTTCAAAGCATTGCATGTTAGAAACCTGCTTCCATGATGCTTTGAAGCAAAATTTGTTTATTTTATAAAGTGAAGTATTGAAATTTTTTAATTCTGCTTTTATAGCAACTGTTAAGATGAGTAAAAGCTCTAAAGGGGTTAAAAGAAAATATTGCGTTTTTATGTTTTAACCGCACATATACAAAAAGTCTCAAGCAAATAGCGAAATGTCGGTTTAAAATCCTTTTGATCTAGAAATGCTTTGAAATGCAACATTGTCCTGGAACGGTGTCAGGGTCTATCTTTCTGGGATGAGTGGTAATTCAGCATGGAAGAGAATTTTTTTGTTACGTTGCCGATGATGGAGTCTTGGTTTGGTAAAATTATGAAAAAAGCAGCTGTTTTTCTGGATCGTGACGGCGTGATCAATGAAGATCACGCTTTTGTTCATAAAATTGAAGATTTTGTGTATATCGATGGAGTAAAGGAAGCACTGAAAATCATAAAGAGCAAGGGCTATCTTTCTATTCTGGTGACCAATCAGGCAGGTATAGCATACGGATATTATACTGAGGAGGATTACAGAATTCTCACAGACTGGATGCAGAATGATCTTAAAACAGACAGCATTGAGTTTGACGGGATCTATTTCTGCCCGCATCATCCTGAGAAGGGTTATCCGCCGTATCTTATGAAATGCGGATGCCGCAAACCGGAAACAGGAATGCTGATTAAGGCTGTAGAGGACTTTGATATAGATTTATCCAGTTCATTCATGGTTGGTGATCGAATGAGCGATGTTGAGACCGGAGTAAGAGCCGGGTGTAGAGGTTCCTTCCTGGTTTCAACGGGCAAGCCTCTGCCTCCTTTCACCGGAAATCAACCCGATTTTGTCAGAAAAAATCTTCTGGAAGTTGCTATGGAACTCCCGGTGACTTCATAGCGGCTCTCTGTGCAAGAAAAACATTTCACATAAAAGCTGTTCAATTATATTTTTCTGTGGACTAAACACAGACAGGTAAATATAATATTCCTGTTTTAGTGTGTAGTATGTCGAGAAAGACATTTTTGAGGATTTTACGAATGCAGTTTTCAGTTGCAACTCCATCTGAGTTTTCCCGTGTAGTATCGGTTACTGTTCCAGCAGCAGAAATGGAAAAGGAATATAAAAAGGTTCTTAAAAGACTTGCAAGTACAAGAAAAGTGGACGGATTTAGGCAGGGTAAGATTCCTGCGGATCTAGCTGTCAAGTATTTTGGCAGTCAGGCTGTCAATGAATCTTTGCAGTCAGTTATTTCAAAAAACTATGTCAATTATTTAAATGAAAATAAGCCTCATGTCGCTTGCACACCTACGGTTGAGGTTAAAAGCACCGTTGAGTTCGGCAAGGATGTTGAGTTTGATATTGTTTTTGATGTTTTCCCTGAAATCAAACTTAAGGATTTTTCTGAACTTACATTTGAAAAACCGGTAGTAACCATTACAGATCCGGATATTGATTTTGTCCTTGAAGTTGTTAGAAAGAATTACAGCAGACTTGAGGATGCCGGAGAGGGCTCTGAAGTAAAAGAAAAAGATTTCGTCAAGGTTAATTTTACCAGCACTGCGCCGGATGGGACAGTGTTTGAGAAGGGTAGTGGCAAAGGTGTTCCGGTTGTTGCAGGCGAGAGTTTTTATATCCCTGATTTCTCTGATAAGCTTGTTGGCAAAAAGGTTGGCGACAAGTTTGAATTTGACGTCACATTTCCAGAGAATTTCGGCGACGAGCAGGTTGCTGGAAAGACTTTCAAGTTTAACGTGGAGATTGTTGAGCATTTCAAGATTGTTCTCCCTGAAATCAACAGTGAACTTTTCACCAAACTCGGTGTTCCGGCAGATACCGATATGGAAACCTTCCGTGGCATGATTAGAAAAAATCTTGAACACGAGCTGAATATACTCCGTGCGTCTTATAATACCAGTCGTGTATTTAAAACTCTCAAGGAAGCAAATCCTATTAATATTCCTGAGTCTGCAGTACGTGAACGCTGCGAGGTTATCCGTGAACACATTATCAAATCAAATCCTAGTGCGGCCAAGGATTTGTCCAGCGATGTCGCCTTTGAGAGATACAGTTCCCGTGCGAAGGATGAGATCGTTTCAAGTTTGATAATGTCAGCCATCATTAAAGACAATAACCTTAAGGTTGATGATAAGGCTGTAAATGATAAGATTATTGAATTTGCTTCGACTTATGAGGACAAGGATCAGGTTGCAAACATCTGGAAGAAGAAGGAAAACATTTATCATGATTTCAGAAGCAGCGTAGAGAATGAAATGGTTGTTAATTTCGTTCTTTCGAAGGCTCAGGGCAATGAAGTCTCCATGTCCTTCCAGGATTTTAGAAGCATGATTGAAAAGAATCGTTAATAAATGTAATTCAGATAATTTGATGTTTGGATTATGTATCGACCGTGTCTGTTTCAGATGCGGTTTTTTTTATCTGATCGCACAGTAAATCACGTCCTGTCCGGTTAAGAATACAGGATACAAACTGCTGTAACAGTTTCAAATCTGACGAAACAACAGATGCCAGCCTTTGCTTGACGTTTTACGGAAAATTAAACCGGTGCATAACGCAGCCTACCGCAGAACAGGACTGAAATTCAATTTGATTGCTCAATAGTTTTCTGCGAACAACAGTTTGTTTTTTTTGACCTGTCCGGTGATTTCTCCGGTGTTTGCTTTGACACCTCGTAGTTAATTTTCAAATTGTGATATAATTTCGCTATGTGTTGCATCCGGACATGCAGTGTGCTTGTATTTTGCACCTGATTACCGGATTGTTTATTAATGCTGCAGTGCCGTATCTGATGTTTTAACTTCACCGGATTTTCAGTTTGTCTGTTCATCGCTGTTTTGTGATAGAGTCTGTCTGGATTAAAGTCATACCTGCCTTTGTTCATGGTATTGATGATGATTTTCTGTATATGCATCCGGTCGGAATTTTTGTGTGTGATAAAAAATAGTCAGTGTTGCCGGCAGATTGGTGCTTGGCAAATTTCTTAGTAAACAGCCAGACTGATTTGCTGTTCTGCAGAGCTCTGTATTTTAAGTGCGCAGACTGCAACAAATTTAAAAAGGTTGATTATGGATGTCAATCAATAAATAATTGGTTACATGCTTAATTATTATTATGTGGTTTTATGATCACTGATGTTCAGCGAATAGAGAAGAGTATGGATAATTTTATAATTGATACGTTGGTACCAACAGTCGTAGAACAGACTTCAAGAGGCGAAAGGGCTTACGACATTTTTTCAAGACTTCTCAAGGAGAGGGTGATTTTTCTCACCGGAGAGGTTGAGGAGCATATGGCAGATCTGATCGTTGCACAGATGCTCTTTCTTGAGGCTGAGAATGCTGAAAAGGACATATATCTTTACATCAATTCTCCGGGAGGCGCTGTAACAGCCGGCTTTGCCATTTATGATACCATGCAGTTCATTAAGCCGGATGTACAGACTATCTGTATCGGCCAGGCTTGCTCTATGGGCTCTTTCCTTTTGGCAGGAGGTGCGGCAGGAAAGCGTTTTGCCCTTCCTAATTCCAGCATTATGATCCATCAGCCTCTTGGAGGATTCAGGGGACAGGCATCTGATATTCAGATACATGCAAGAGAAATCCAGAAGACAAAGGAACGCCTGAATTCCATTCTGTCACATCACACAGGAAAGTCTGTCGAGGAGATTGCAAAGGATACGGATCGTGATAACTTCCTTACTGCTCAGGAGGCTATGGAATATGGTCTTATCGATAAGGTAATAGAAAAAAGGGAGTTGATTAATGGCTAAAAGAAGCAGAGATCTGCCTTGCTGCTCATTTTGTGGAGCGTCGAAACTTGAGCTGGGAAAGAAGCCTCTGGTATCAGGAATCGATGCATATATCTGTCCGGACTGTGTCAGCAAATGCTATGAGATACTGTTTGATTCCGAAGATTTTCCTCAGAAGCTAGGTGAGCATGATGCTGTGCAGCATAAGCCTATGTCATCAAAAAATCTTCCTACTCCTGAGAAAATCAAGGAGCATCTTGATAATTATGTCATTGGTCAGGATTATGCAAAGAAGGTTCTGTCAGTTGCGGTTTACAACCACTATAAAAGACTTTCTGTTGTGAAGAATGATGTTGAAATTAATAAATCAAATATTCTTCTTATCGGTCCTACCGGTTCCGGAAAGACTCTTCTTGCTCAGACTCTTGCTAAGTTTCTTGATGTTCCGTTTGCCATTTCTGATGCTACAACTCTGACTGAAGCGGGATATGTTGGCGATGATGTCGAGAATGTCATTCACCGTCTGCTTCAAAACTGCGATTTTGATCCGATTAAGGCTCAGCGCGGAATAATCTATATTGATGAAATTGATAAGATTGGCCGCAAATCGGAGAATCCGTCAATCACCCGTGATGTTTCGGGTGAGGGTGTGCAGCAGGCTTTGCTTAAATTGATCGAAGGTACCATTGCATCTGTTCCTCCAAAGGGCGGACGGAAGAATCCTATGATGGACAACATTATGGTTGATACATCAAGGATTCTGTTTATCTGTGGAGGAGCTTTTTCAGGACTGGACAAGATAATAGAAAAGAGAATCAATGTGGATACAGGTATAGGTTTTGGCGCCAATATCGAGTCTGATCATTCAAAGAGCATAACAGAACTTTTCTCAGAGGTTGAGCCTGAAGATCTTGTGAAATTCGGCATAATCCCTGAATTTATCGGAAGACTTCCTGTCATAACGGCACTTTCTAAGCTTGATCGCTCTGCAATGATTAATATTCTGACTCAGCCGAAGAATGCACTTGTTAAGCAGTATCAGGCTCTCTTTGAAATGGAAAAATTTGATCTTAAATTCACTGATGAAGCTCTTGAAAGCATTGCTGATCAGGCGATTAAGAAGGACACCGGAGCAAGAGGTCTGAGATCAATTCTTGAAGATATCCTTATGGATACCATGTTCAGGATACCGTCGCTGTCCTGCGGTGGTGTAGTAGAGGTTAACCGGGATGTGGTTGAAGGTAAATGCTCACCTGTTGTTACCGAGGATCCTATGCGACCTAAGGATGCAAAGAAATCCGTTGAAAAAGAAAAGAGATCCAGGACTAAGGGCTGATCCTTTGCCGGATCAGCATATCAGATACGGCTGGATTATTAATTAATGAGTGTGAAACCTGCTGCTTTTGACTGGCGGGTTGTGAAAACTGGATATCTGTTTTTTTAGACAGAGTCACATGACTCCTTTAAGCCCGTTACCCTAGGTGATGGGTTTTCTTTTAGGATCTTCTGCAATGTTTAAAAAACTCATCTCATAATGTATAATCACTCTGATTTGATGAATGGTAATGACCTGATCCGTTTGCACTGCAGCAGTTGAATGAAAATGCACCGACTTATGCGGATCACTGTGTTGAAAAAAAATACCGCTGCAACTGGGTTGCGGTTGAATTATTATAAAAGAGAGGAATATTTATCATGCTAATGGATAAAATGAGGGAGGGTGCCCAGAGTACCGCCGCAAAGATTATTTTTGTGGTGATTATGGTTTCCTTCGCTCTGGCAGGTGTGGGCACCTATGCTGTTCGCAAGCCGAATACGGATCCTGCTGAAGTTAACGGTGTGACTATTGATTCAATGAAATTCGATATGGCGTTTCGTCAGCAGCGTCAGAATATTCAAAATCAGGCAGGTGAGCATTTTTCAGAGATTCTGGCGGCAGATCCTCAGTTTATGAGCAAACTCAGAATGCAGGTTCTCAACAATATGATTGATGAAACCATTCTGGATCAGAGAGCTGCGACTACGGGTTTTCATATCAGTGACGCCACTATTCAGCGAATAATTGTAAATGATATCGACGCATTCAAGGTTGACGGAAAATTTAATAACGATCGCTATCTGAATGTTATCACCAGAGCCGGTTATGCCTCGGCCGGTCAGTTTGCTCATGATCAGAAGCTTCAGATGGTTGACAGTCTTTATCAGAGTTCATTTGCCGGAGCCCAGTTCGTTCTTCCGTATGAAACTAGTCATGCTACAGCTCTTTCCAGACAGAAGAGAACCGTGGATGTATATTCTCTCAATCCTGCCGATCTTGTTAAGACAGTTTCCGTCAAGGATGAGGATCTGAAGTCCTATTACGAGCAGAATAAAAACTCATATGTTCAGGGTGATCAGGTCAAAATAGACTATGTTCTTCTCAATCGTGACGAACTTCAGAACAGTCAGAAGATTTCAGATGAGGAAATAGAAACCTACTACAAGGAGCATGCAGCTGCCTATACAGAGCCTGCAAAGTTCCATGTCGAGCATATTTTTGTCAACAAGGGCAAGGATGAGGATGCCCAGAAGAAGCAGCTTGACAAGATTACAGAGGCAGAGAAGGCTATTAGAAGCGGTACCCCTTTTGAAGAGGTTGCAACCCGCTATTCCGAGGATGTTATTACCGCTAAAAAAGGCGGTGATCTTGACTGGCAGAAATTCGGAGTGCTTGAGCCTGAATTTGATGCGGCTGTAAAGACTCTTTCTGTTGAAAACCGCATTTCAAGCATTGTTAATTCAAAATATGGCTATCATATTATCAAGTTTATGGGTATCAAGGCTGATACTCTCAAACCTCTCAAGGATGTGTCCCAGGAGATTAGAGATACCATAGCTGCCAAGAAGGTTGGTGATGAATATGCCAAGGCCTATGACAAACTCATCACTCTTGGCAATGAATTCCCGGATGATCTTGATTCCATTGCCACGGAAATGGGGCTGGAGATCAGACATTCAAACTTCTTTGATGAGAATACTACTGTGGCACCGCTTGACAACAGACAGCTCAAGTCACTGGCATTCAGCCAGTCCTTCAGGGACGACGGTCTGAATTCAGAAACAATCAGAATTGATGATGACAATGCCATAGTGTTCAAAGTAGCTGAATTCAAGCCTCAGTACGTGAAGCCGTTTGATGAAGTAAAGACAAAGGTCAAAAACGATTACAGCCTGGCGAAGGCTCAGGATATTGCTGATGCCAAAATCAGCGAACTGAAGAAGCTCCTTTCTTCCGGAGGAAAAGCAGCTGAGTTCGCGGCTGAGAATTCTGTTCATCTGAAATCTGATGTCACTGTGGATCGTGTATCCTCCGTGCTTGATCCTTCTGTCAAGGATAAGGCTTTTGCTCTTCCTAAACAGACCGCCGGAGTTAATCTTGAAAGTGTAAAGGGACTGGATGGAAACAGATATATTGTTCTTCTCAAAAACGTAACAGAGGAAGATATTTCTGCACTTACTTCTGATCAGACCATGATGGTCAATTCAGAGCTCAAGCACATCAATTCTGTACGTGATTATACTCTTATGCGTCAGCAGCTTAGAGAGGATTCAGATATTGAAATCAATAATTTTGCATTGAAGCAGTACGAATCAGCTGATAATTCAGAGCAGCTTAACTGATATTCCGCAGACAGGATTTTATTGATTGGCCGCGCCGGGCATTTACGATGACCGCGCGGTTTGTTTTTATCTGAATGTTTTTTCTTTCTTTCAGTATTTCCTGCGAAGGCAATAATATTGTTTGAGGGCAGACTCAGTGGTGCAGGATTGGACAATTAACTCAGCAATTGGTGCAAGTTCAAATTTTTTTAGTTCTGACCGTTTCAATAAATAGTAAAACTTTTGTTTTGATGTAGAATAACGGTAAATAATTATAAGTATGAGCATAGAGGTTTGAATTGGTAACCGTACTGTTGGTGGATGATCACGAACTTGTTAGAACCGGTATTAAGAGGATACTGGAGGACAACGGTAACTTTAAGGTTGTGGGAGAGGCCACCACTGGTGAAGAGGCTCTGGAATGGGCCAGAAAGAATACAGCCGAAGTTGTAATGATGGATATGGTCATGCCGGGGATGGACGGCATGGATGCGACCGTCAAGTACTTAAGAATTCGTCCAGAAGCAAAGGTTATTGTTCTGTCCATGAGGACGGAGGAGCCTTTCCCCACAAAGGTAATGCAGGCAGGGGCATTTGGTTATCTCAGCAAGGCAGCCTCTCCTGAGGAAATGATTTCAGCTATCAATACTGTTCATCAGGGCAGAAAGTACATTTCCCAGGAAATCGCACAGAAAATGGCGCTGAGCACTTTTGATCCTAAAGAAAATGACAATCCGTTTAATGAACTTTCTGAAAGAGAACTTCAGATAACTCTGCTTATTACAAAGGGTATGAAAGCTTCGGAAATAGCAGCAAAGCTTTGTCTGAGTCCGAAAACTGTAAATAGCTACCGGTACAGAATATTTGAAAAACTTCATATCTCGGGTGATGTGGAACTTACGCGTCTTGCCATAAGGTTCAAGATAGTAAATGAGTAATTTCTTTTTCCGGCGTAAAGCCGGTTTTTAGTATGCTTTTGCTTTTTTTATAATTTGATTGAATGGATCTTCTCTGCCGCTGCAGTGCAATTTATATCTGAATGCCTTCTGAAAATAAAAACTTTGATTATTCTTCCTTTCTGAAGACCGTTCCCGACCTGCCGGGAGTTTATCGTATGTATAATGACGCTGGGGTTGTTATATATGTGGGAAAGGCCAAGAATCTTTCAAACCGTCTTCATTCATACTTTGTTTCAAATATCACTTCTCCCAAGACTAAGGCGCTTGTTTCAAATATTTTTTCGATTGAATATACCGTAACTCCGTCTGAATCAGATGCTCTTATTCTTGAGCAGAATCTGATAAAGGAGCACAAACCGTACTATAATATTCTCCTCAGAGACGACAAGTCCTATCCTTATATTCTTGTAACAGACGAGAAATATCCTCGCATCGTGTATCACAGGGGAGCGCAGAAAATAAAGGGAACTTATTACGGACCATATCCCAATGCATCCGCAGTCAAGGAGAGTCTTAAAATTCTGCAGACACTGTTTCCTGTGCGTCAGTGCACAAATATAACTTTTTCCAACAGATGCAGACCCTGTCTGCTGTATCAGTTAAAAAAGTGTCTTGGTCCATGCGTCAGCGGTCTTGTATCTGAAGAGGAATACACCAGGAATGTTAGTCTGACTGAACTGTTTTTAAAGGGCAGATACGCAGATATTATCGACAGCCAGATAGCCGAGATGACAGAGGCAAGCGATAACTGCGATTTTGAGCGTGCCGCCGTTTTGAGGGATCGCATTTATGCTCTGCGCAAGGTTCAGGAGCAGCAGGTGATAGATGCTGATAATCAGAGAAATTCCGACATCATTTCCATCGATTATCTCTCGGGAACTGCGTGCATTAATGTTATTTTTCTAAGATCCGGTCAGCTTAAAGGCTCTCATAACTTTTTTCTGAAGTGTATCGGGGAGGAGGAACTCGGTGAAATAATCCGTAGCTTCATTGAGCAGTATTATCTTAAGGATCCGTCTTTTGGATATCCGTGCGAGGTAGTTCTTTCCGATAAATACAGGTTGGAGGATTCATTCTGCGGTATTCTTTCCCAGGCATGTGGAAAGAATATTGAAGCGGCCTATCCGCAGCGTGGCAGAATGCAGAAACTTCTTGTTATGGGTCAGGAGAATGCAACTCAGGCGCTGACGTCCAGAATGAAATCATCCCAGCTTCAGCGTGAGAGAATAGAGGAACTGGAAAAACTTTTTTCTCTTGAAAAGGGATGCGTCAAACGTATGGAGTGCTACGATATTTCACATACCTTTGGAGAACGTACTGTGGCTTCCTGCGTTGTGTTCGGCAGGGAAGGACCCGAGGTATCAAAATACAGGCTGTTTAATATCAAGAATATTACAGCCGGTGATGATTTTGCTGCAATGAAGCAGGTTCTTGAGCGACGTTTTCTAAAGAATGAAAGCAGAGATAATCTTCCTGATATCCTTTTTATTGACGGCGGTGACGGTCAAATGTCCCAGGCGGAGGATGTCATCAGACGCTGCGCAGAGATTTTTCCGGGCTATAAACCTCTAATTGTGGGGGTTTCAAAGGGTGAGGGCAGAAAACACGGACTGGAGACGCTTCATATGGGTTATACAAGAGAGACTCTCAGACCGCCCGAGGATTCTGTAGCCTTTCTGCTGATCCAGCATATTCGCGATGAGTCTCACCGTTTCGCCATCACCAACCACAGGCGTCAGCGCAGTTCTCATAAAATTGTAAGCAGACTTGAGCAGATCCCCGGAGTAGGAAAGCTTAAACGCCAGCATCTGCTGAACCGCTTTGGCGGGATTAAAGAAATTACAAGTGCCAGCAGGGAGGAGATAGCAAAGGTTCCCGGCATCGGAGATAAACTTGCAGACGTAATTTATCAGTGGCTTCATAATATCAGCGCCGAACAGAAGAATTAAACCAGTTTTGTCTGATATTTTCCCTGAAGCGATCCTGTTTGAGCAGTCTTTAATTCAAGAAAGTTTACAGTAAAATACCACATCAGC
>JAEEOK010000034.1 GCA_016284235.1 Succinivibrionaceae bacterium | reverse complement strand
TGCAGCAGATGGATATGTTTCCCCGGAGAGTGTCCGCATCCTCTCTCGATGAATATTTCTTTCTAAAGATTATTGATAATTCGAAATAAGATTAATGATTATTTCCAACTTATTTTTATGGAGAGCCTTTTTAGGGATATAAATTTGAAAATCATATACTTGCTTTTCTATGTTTCAATTTCTGGTTTTAATGTGCCGGATTGTGAGCTGTTGATTTCGGTTCTGCGTCGGTATGGTTTGCCCATATATGATATATGAATATGGGTAAAAAAACGGTCGCGGCAGTTCCTGATTCTTCTATGGATCGCGAGTGTTTTTCACATTTTGTACTATGATCTGTTTGATTTTGGTAGAATAGCACGTATTGTTTAAGAGGTTGATGTCACATGAGTTCAGATGAAATTATTGAGTCCAGTGCAGATGCAAGATTCGATGCCATAAGACCGTACAGAGATGAAGAGGTTCCGCAGGTCATATCCCGCATTTTATCCGATGAGTCTTTTTTGTCATCAATAGTCAGATTTCAGTTTAAACGGTTCAAACTTCTTGGCCCAGTCATCAGACCGTTCGTAAGTTATAAACTCCGTCGAAAGTTTGCTCATGTTACAACAGTTGCCGCATTTCAGGACTATGTTGCTAAATTCATGGAGAACATGATTAAAACAACTACCGATGGCGTTTCTTTTGAGGGATTTGATAAATTAAAGAGGGATCAGGGTTATCTGTTTATATCAAATCACAGGGACATAGCGCTGGATCCTGCATTTATTGATTTTGGGCTTCACAGTGCCGGTCTGGATACTGTACGTATTGCCATAGGTGATAATCTGCTTAAGACGCAGCTTGCGACTGATTTGATGAAACTTAATCAGAGTTTTGTGGTTGACCGTTCCTCAAAGGGCAGGGAGCTTTTGAATTCCCTGTCAAATCTTTCCGATTACATAAGACTGTCTCTCAGCGAGGGGCATTCCATATGGATAGCTCAGAGGGAGGGCAGGGCAAAAGACGGAAACGATCTGACGGATCCTGCAATTTTGAAAATGTTTCATCTGGCAGGCCGCAAGCAGAAGATTCCTTTTGGCGAGTACATCAAACAGCTTAATATTGTTCCCGTTGCCATTTCCTATGAATATGATCCTGGTGATGCCGATAAGGCGCACGAGCTGTTTATGAAGGATAGAGACGGTACATACGAAAAATCCAATCTTGAGGATATAGAAAGCATTGTAAACGGAATACGCGGCTACAAGGGCAGGATAACGGTGAGGATCGGGGATCCAGTAACTGATAATTTTGAAAGTGCAGAGGCTCTGGCTTCTTATATAGACAGCTACATTCATCAGAATTATCAGCTTTATCCAAGCAATCTGATTGCTGCTGATCAGACTGCAGGTGTTGATGACAGGTTTATAAAAGCCTTCAACGAGAGACTGGAGAGAGTTCCGGCGGAGGAGCAGAAACTGGTGAAAGACTATTATGCCAAGCCGGTGGAGAATTCAAAACGGTATCAGTGATCTGCTGATTTCATCGTGCTGATTATAGAGTACAAGATAAGGCGGCATCTGAATTAACTCAGATGCCGCACGTTTTTATGTGTCCGGTACAGATTTCAGATCAGCAAAAAAATGCCTGAAGTACCTTAAAGAAGATTATTGAAAGTATTGCTCCTGACGGCAGTGTTATTATCCATGAGATAAAAATGCTGCTGATTACTCTCATATTGATAGCAGCGATACCGTGAGCAAGACCGATTCCGATAATGGCGCCTACAAGTGTCTGTGTAGTTGAAATCGGAAGTCCTGTGCCGGATGCTATAACTACTGTCGTTGCGGTTGCAAGCTGCGCAGCAAATCCGCGGCTCGGTGTGAGGTGTGTTATTTTTACTCCAACAGTCTTCATCACCTTGTAGCCAAGAGTACTGAGTCCGATTACAATGCCGAGGGCGCCGAGAGGAAGAATCCACCATTCGAGCACTCCGGTGTCGTAACTGCTGTCCTGTGCGTGTTTGACGGCCGCAACGACGGCAGACAAAGGACCGATAGAATTTGCCACATCATTTGAACCGTGGGCAAAGGCCATTGCACAGGCGGTTATAATCATGAGAATGCTGAATATTTTTTCGACCTGCTTGTAGTTGTTTCTGCTTTTTCCTTTGACTTTATCCTTTTCTTTTGCAGATTCGTCCTTTGCCTTGTCCTTTTCCTTGTCGAAATTCATCCGGTTGATGACTATCGCTCCCACAGCTGCAGAAACTGCGGCGATAATTCCGGAATAGGCCAGATTCTGCAGCGGAGTGATGTTCCCCGCTCCTATGTGTTTAAGTCCGGAGCCTATTGTGATGTATGTGATTACGAAAACTGTCAGGGCAATGTATATCGGGACTTTCCGTTTAGCATGCTTCATGGGGTGAAAGTGTCTGAAAATACTGCGCAGAACGCTGACAAACAGTATGTAAGCGATAATTCCTGATATAACCGGAGTTATTATCCACGAGCCGAAAATACTCCAGAGAGATGTCCAGTGAATTGCGTCAGGTCCGACAGACAGCAGGGAGAATCCGATGACGGCTCCAATGATTGAATGGGTTGTAGAAACCGGCCAGCCGAGGAATGAAGCCAGAATCAGCCAGGTTCCGGCAGCAAACATAGCTGATATCATGCCAAGCGTTACGTTGATCTCCTGACCTGTAAAGGCCGAAGGATCAACTATGCCCTGCTTTATTGTGTTGGTTACCTCGCCACCGGCAAGATACGCACCTAGAAATTCGAAAATAGCAGCTATAATCAGAGCCTGGATGACAGTAAGAGATTTGGTTCCAACCGATGTGGACATAGCATTGGCCACGTCATTGGCACCGATGCCCCAGGCCATGAGAAAACCTAGCGTTGTTGCTATTATAAGCAACAATAATCCGTGTTCTGCCAGAATTTCCATTAAGCTCTCCCGACCATGACTTCAAGTTTTGTTCCCACGCGTTCAGCCTGGTCGGCAAGATCCCCGATTTTGTTGAGAATATCATAGAGAAATATAGCATCTATCGGATTGAGCTCGCTTTCTCTCTGGTACAGACTGTGTCTTATTTCGATCTGGATATTGTCCGTATCGCTTTCGATGACATCCAGATCCTCAACCATTTTTTCAACAACCTTGACTTCCTTGCCCTTGAAGCCTATTTCCAGAAGATTTTCCAGCTCGCTGATCACCTTGGTGGCAAGCAGTGTGGCGTCAAGACATCGTCTTATATACCTCAGAAAATCATTTTCAATGTCCTTTGGTACGTGAAGGTGACGTCCAAGCACTATGCCGGCTATATCCTTTGCTCTGTTTGCTATTTTATCCTGCTGGGATACAAGCTCCAGCAAATCGGTTCTTGCAAAGGGCATGAATAGTCCGGTAGGCAGCTTCATTCTGATTTCCATTTTGATTTTATCCGCTTCCTTTTCCATAGACTTGATGGTCTGCTGGGCAGCCTGCGCAGCCTCCCAGTTGTCTGAAAAAACAGCTTCAAAAAACGGAACAAGCTGTGAACAGCATTCATGAACTTTGCAGATATGCTTGACCAGTGGCTTTAGCGGTGATTTGGGAAAAATAGACTGGATCAGACCGTTCATATTGACTCCGTGGATTGTTGAACTAGGTTTTGTCTGGCCCTGCAGATCCGGGCAGAGAACTGTCCGAGGCGGATGTCTGTCCCGGTCAGCATTTCGCTGATATCATGACCAAACACGATCTGATTATACCATTTGACCGAGTTCTGCAAAAGTTTTGATACCTTTCGTGATTTGCTCTGTACATGGTTAAAACAGTCCGCATCCGGGGACTGTATGCGGCGCCTGGGCAGAATTGCGGTGCGAGGCCTGTTACACCTCCTTTGGATCAGTATATCAGCGGGTTCATTTCCGGCTTGAACTGGCGTACGCTCCGGATTAACGCGGGCCGGTATGACAGTCTTGATTATTCACATTAAAGGGAAAGTGCGATAAAATTTCGCTCAATGTTTATATAAGGTAGTTCGTTCATAATGTTGACTGAAAATCAGGTAGATATTTTTCTTAATAATCATGCTGTTATGCCGGGACAGCACCCGGTGAAGCCATCTCTAATCAGCCCGAATGCTTTAAGCGTAGTCAGAATTCTCAATTCAGCCGGTTTTCAGGCATATATTGTCGGCGGTGCCGTGAGGGATATTTATCTTGATGCGGTTCCAAAGGATTTTGATGTGGCGACTAACGCCACACCCGAGCAGGTCAAGAATGTTTTCGGAAGGAGAGCCCGAATTATCGGTCATAGGTTCAGAATAGTTCATGTGGTTTACGGCTTTTCGACTCCGAAGGAGGAAATAATAGAGGTTACAACCTTCAGAGGAAGCGGTGATGCAGTTTCTACAGAAAACAGACCTGCCAAATCCGCCACCAGGGTTGTTTCTGAAAGTACAGGAATTCTGGTGAGAGATAATTCCTTCGGATCCATTGATGAAGACGTTGAACGGAGAGATTTTTCCATAAACGCTCTTTATTATGATCCGCTGAAAAATATTGTTTATGATTTTCACGGCGGAATTGATGATATCAGGACTCAGAAAATAGATATAATCGGCGATCCCGGAACAAGATATCATGAAGATCCTGTGAGAATGCTCAGAGCCATCAGATTCAGTGCAAAGCTTGGAATGTATATCACCCCGAGAACGTCAGATCCGATTTATACCATGGGCAGGCTTCTTGAAGGCGTATCAAATGCCAGAATGTTTGACGAGATGATCAAGATGCTTTTGATGGGCTATGCTCGCAAGACATTCGAGTTGATGATGACCTTCAATCTGATCCGGTACCTGTTTCCTGCTCTGGACAGTCTCATTATTGACAGGAACGAGGGTGCACGGATCCTGCGTTTTCTGAATCTTGTTTTTGACGGTACTGATTTACGCATAAAAAACAACCGCAAGCCGAATTCCAAGTTCCTTTTTGCATGTCTGCTGTGGCCGGTTTTTGTTTTAGAATTCAAAGATATTGTTGATCTGTCCGCCGGTTTTATAGATTCATCCCGTGTCTACAAAACCAGTAAAATTACCGTCGTCATGAATTCTGTTCTTCAGAAACAGGCTGAATTCACCAGATATCCGAACTTTATGATTGAGGATATCAAGGGCTTATGGTATTTACTTGTTAATATGCAGAGAAGGGATCTGACTGACGAAAGAATAGCTTCTCTCCTGACTAATACGAATTTCAAGGCCTGTTATGATTTTCTTCAGTATCGAGCCGGTGCGAATCCCGCCATGGAGCCTGTTCTGCAGTGCTGGCAAGGCATTCTCGAGCAGCACAATATCAGATATGATAATGAGTCGCTGCAGCCCGAGCAGAAGGAAAAACCGGTAAAAAAGCCAAGAAGACCGAGAAAAAAAATAATTATTAACAAAGAATTGTGAGTTTCCTGTCCTGTCTGGAGTAAGTTGTGTCGGTAACAGCATTTATCGCTTTGGGTTCGAATCTTGACAACCCGGTTTCGCAGGTGAATACAGCCATCGGTGAGATAGAGCATATTCACGGTATTGAACTGAAGGCGGTATCGCGTTTATATCGTACGGCACCGGTCGGACCTCAGGATCAGGATGATTTCATTAATGCTGTTGTGAAGGTGGAGACGACATTTCCCCCTTTGGAGTTGCTTGACAGATTGCAGGAGATTGAGCAGAAGCATCACAGGATCCGTACGGTTCACTGGGGACCGAGAACACTGGATCTGGATATTCTGCTGTACGGCAGCGAGGTTATAGATTCTCCCCGTCTCAAGATCCCGCATCCTGAAATGAAAAGACGCGGATTTGTCCTTGTTCCTCTTATGGATATAGCATCTGAGCTGGTACTGCCGGACGGTTCTCCTGTGTCAGAGCTGGTGGCCCGGCTTGGTCCCGATGATTTAAAAATTAGGCCGGCTGTTCTATAATTGATCAGTTTTAGGAGAGGCTCTTATGTCAAAAGTTACTTTATCGACTCTTCGCAGGTATAAGGAAGAGAAGAAGAAATTCGGCACGATTACAGCCTATGATGCAGCCTTTGCTCATCTTTTTGATGAATGCGGCGTTCCGGCGCTTCTTGTCGGTGATTCACTTGGAATGGTGATGCAGGGCAGGGAAAGCACGGTTGGTGTAACTATTGACGACGTTGTTTATCACACCGGATGTGTGGCAAGAGCGGTTACCGGAGCTTTGGTCATAGCCGATATGCCGTTTATGACTTATGATACTCCTGAAGTTGCATGCCGCAATGCGGCAAGACTTATGCAGGCCGGTGCATCCGTGGTTAAGATCGAGGGCGGTGTGTGGCTGATTCCTGTTATAGAGCGGCTGCTACAGAACGGTGTTCCTGTCTGTGCCCATATAGGTCTTACTCCGCAGTTTGTTAATGTCTTCGGCGGATACAAAATTCAGGGACGCAGCGAGTCACAGGCTCAGCAGATGGTTGAAACCGCGTTGAAACTGCAGGATGCCGGAGCTTCTCTTCTTGTTATTGAATGTGTTCCGGCACCGCTTGCTGAAGAGGTTGCAAACCGTCTTGATATTCCTGTTATCGGCATAGGTGCCGGCAACAAGACCGACGGTCAGATTCTGGTAATGCACGATGCTTTCGGCATTACTCCGGGCCACACTCCGAAGTTTGCGCGCAATTTCCTTAAGGAAACAGGGGATTTTCACAAGGCTGTGGAACTCTATCTGGCTGAAGTTGCAAACGGAAACTTTCCTAACGAATCTCAGAGCTTTTTCTGATATCCCTTTTCTCCCTGAAGCAGAGAAACATCAAAGTCATTAGCATGATCCTTTTGGCTGATCGTGTTATAATGATCACAGTTTTTATTTTCCTTTTAGTTGATCGGCGGCAGTTATCTAATGATTTCCGTCGGTTATTGTTTTTTTTGCGGGCATACAGGACTTAACTTAATCCTTCGTTTTTTTTATTGAACATGAAAATAGTACAGAATATCCAGCAGGCTGTAGATGCTGCGAATGAATTAAAGAAAAATGGAGCCACTCTGGCTCTCGTACCTACTATGGGAAATCTTCATGACGGGCATCTTGCTCTCGTAAGGGAGGCGGCAAGACATGCCGATCATGTGGCTGTAAGTATTTTTGTAAACCCTTTGCAGTTTAACAATCAGAATGATCTTAAAACCTATCCGCGTACTCTTGATGCCGATTTAGACAAACTGGAGCAGGCCGGTGTTGATCTTGTTTTTACACCTCTTCCTGAGATTATGTATCCGGATGGTATGAATGAGCATACCTTTGTTTTTGTTCCCGGACTTTCCGATATGCTCGAGGGTGCTCTTCGTCCGGGTCATTTCAAGGGTGTAACCACGGTTGTTACCAAACTGTTCAATATTTTCCGTCCTGATTGCGCCATGTTCGGACAAAAGGATTTTCAGCAGGTTGCAGTTCTTAAAAAAATGGTAAAAGACATGGCAATGCAGATTAAACTCGTTGAAGTGCCTATAGTGAGAAATGAAAAAGGACTTGCTCTGTCATCAAGAAACGGTCTGCTCAGTGCTGAAGAAAAGGAGAAAGCCCCCCTCATTTACAAGCAAATGATGCGGATAAGGGACAGCATCGTATCAGGCAGAAGGGATTTTGATGCACTGATTAAGGAATCCAGAGCCGAAATAGATTCCAATGAGGGCTTCAGAACTGATTCCATTGATATTGTCGATGCTGAATCTCTCAGACCTGTTACCGGTCTGACAGCAAGAGCGGCGGTGCTTATGGCTGTTTATCTGGGAACCACAAGGCTGATAGACAGCGTGTCTTTTGATCTTTGACTGATATGGCGGGTTTATCCTATACGGATAGATCTGTCTATTTTTTGCTGATCTATTTTTGTAAAATTTGCTAGAATAGATCACAATTTTGGGAAGCCGTATCCGGCACATTTTCTTTTTCTTTGAATTTAGGAAAGTCAAATGCAGAGAACATTGCTTTTGGGTAAGTTGCACAAGGCGCGTGTGACACATGCTGTACTTAACTATGAAGGATCCTGCAGTATTGATCTTGATTTGCTTGAAGCGGCAGGAATTCTTGAAAATGAACAGATCGATATCTACAACGTTGATACCGGTGCCAGGTTTCATACCTATGCCATTGCCGGAGAGCGGGGATCTGGTATGATTTCTCTTAACGGTGCCGCTGCAAGAATGGCGGCTGTCGGTGATACAGTGATTATTGCCGCCTACGGAATATTTTCTGATGAAGAGGCCAGAACTCATAAGCCGAAGCTTGTATACCTCAATGAAAAGAATGAAATTGTCCGCATAGGCAAGAATTTTCCTGTGCAGCTGAACTGACAGTATATGGGAACTATTAAACTTATTGCAGGTCTAGGCAATCCTGGCCCCGAATATGAGCATACCCGGCATAATGCAGGTGTTGATCTGCTTTCAATGATAGCTGAACGCTTCGGGATCCAGATGCGGCCCGCCTCAAAGTTCTACGGAATGACTGGACAGGGCAGGATAAAGGATCAGGAGGTTAAACTGGTTTTTCCTACCACCTATATGAATTTAAGCGGTCAGTCGGTGGCGGCTGTTGCAAATTTCTACAAGATTAAGCCTGAAGAGATTATGGTGATTCATGATGAGCTAGATCTCGAACCCGGTCAGCTTAAATTAAAGCTTGGCGGCGGTCATGCCGGTCATAACGGGTTAAAGAGCATCATTTCCTGTCTGGGTAACAATGCCGGATTCTACCGTTTGAGAATAGGCATAGGAAAACCGGCCGACCGGTCGCAGATGATAGGATATGTTCTCGGCAGAGCATCACCTCAGGATCAGGTACTGATTGAGGATGCCCAGCGTCATGCGCTTTCGTCTGTGGAATCGATTGTGACTGCAGGTCCTCAGAAGGCAATGAATACAATCAATGCATTTAAAGCAAATAAATAAAGGAGCGGAACGTGGGATTTAATTGTGGTATCGTCGGACTTCCTAATGTGGGAAAATCCACCCTGTTTAATGCACTTACCAAGGCGGGTATAGAGGCGGCTAACTTTCCTTTCTGTACCATTGAACCAAATACCGGTGTGGTTCCAGTTCCGGATCCCAGGTTGCAGGCACTTGCTGATATTGATCATCCTAAAAAGATAGTTCCTGCTTCCATGGAATTTGTCGATATAGCAGGTCTTGTTAAGGGTGCGTCAAAGGGTGAGGGTCTCGGCAATCAGTTTTTGACCAATATCAGGGAAACTGACGCGATAGCTCATGTCGTACGCTGTTTTGAGGATGACAATATAGTTCACGTAAACGGTAAAATTGATCCTGCCGGAGATATTGAAACAATAAATACAGAACTGGCTCTTGCCGATCTTGAAACCTGTGAAAAGGCTATTGCCAGAGTAAGCCGCAAGGCCAAAGGAAATGACAAGGCTGCGATTGCCGAGCTGAAAGTTCTCGAGAAATGTCTGCCGGTGCTGTCGGATGCCAAAATGCTAAGAACGCTTTCCCTTTCACAGGAGGAAAGAGCGTCAGTTGCATATCTGTCGTTCCTCACGCTTAAACCTACCATGTATATTGCCAATATAGCCGAGGACGGCTTCAGCAATAATCCTTATCTTGAAATTGTTGAGAAGATTGCAGCCGGGGAGAACTCTGTTGTTGTTCCTGTATGCGCAGAGATAGAGTCCGAACTTGCTGAAATGAATGATGAGGATCGTGCGGAGTTTATGGCGGACATGGGTATAACAGAGCCTGGTCTTAACCGTGTCATTCGCGCCGGCTACAAGCTGCTCAGCCTTCAGACGTTTTTTACAGGCGGTCCGAAGGAGGTTCGTGCATGGACCATTCCTGTGGGTGCAACAGCTCCAAAAGCTGCCGGCAAGATCCATACCGATTTCGAGAAGGGTTTTATTCGAGCCCAGACTATTGCCTATGATGACTACATTGCCTATAAGGGTGAGGCCGGAGCCAAGGAGGCAGGGAAAATGCGCTCAGAAGGCAAGGATTACATTGTTCAGGACGGTGATGTCATGAATTTCCTCTTCAATGTGTAGGATCAGAAATCATTTTAGGCAGTTGAAAGAATGAAATATGAACGGTTCGTCTTTGACTGCCTCTGAAGTCCTTTACTTTGAAGCTTTTTTTGGGTATTATATCCTCGTCTTCAAGATGCGTCCTTAGCTCAGTTGGTTAGAGCATCACCTTGACATGGTGGGGGTCGGAGATTCGAGTTCTCTAGGACGCACCATTACTTATCATTCTTTATCAGCACTCCCTGCAAATACCGTTTTGAAATGGGGTGTGTTCTGAATGCCAATCTTTTATATTCCTGCGCACCTGCATTTAAAATATCGAGACTTTTACGGTAACAAAGATCTCCTGTTTTCCGCAGGAGATATGTGTAATCAACCTTCTGAATAACAGTATAATCATGCTCAGATCGGAAGGTGGCGGTCCTGCTGCACATCTTCACTAAATCATCCAAACAGGCTGGAATATTGTTCTCATGCTCGAGAAAAAGAACCGGTTTTTCCAGGGATGAGATTTATCCTTTATCTCTGTGATGCATTTTGTTATGTCCGGATCCTTAAACGGCAGAACTATAGCCGTAGTCCATTCAGAGTCAGACGATATGGATTCACCGGAAACTGGGGAAAGACAGCACCTTATTTGATCCCCTTATTTCCTCTCTTCGTCAGTCGGACAGCACTTAGGTCATATGTAATCAGCTGCCCGGATTTAGAGCTTCTCATTCAGAATAACCGTTGCATCTGTGTTCTGCCGCCCCGAACTTCCCAATCTTGTTGGTGTCATGCAGCCTGCCGGAATTATCTATGGAAAGAAAGGAGCAGTCTTCCTTTAGACAATCATTAAATTTCGCCTACCGGCGTGACATGTTCAGGAGAATTCATGATGTAATACAGAGATGCCAGACTGTTTCCCTTTCTATCAAAGGGTTTCATTGATGGTTCTGTCGATGGCTTTTATAATCTCACTTTTCAGTTCACCGCGGTTTACATACTCATCCGCACGCAGCATAATGTAATCAGTTGCAAACCAGCCGACAGCTGCCCCCAATACTGTTCCTGCCACAGGAATTCCAGAGCCTATAGTTCCGCCCACAATCGCACCGCCTGCCTTGGTTAAAACCTTCGTTGCGATTTTGCCAAATACTTTGCTGGCAACTGCTCCCACCGGTGTATTCATCACTCTTTCAGTAATTTTTGTTCCAAGCTCTTTTTTGAACAGGTTTAACTTTTGTAACCTACTGGTACCATTACCGATATGAATTTTCGTACCCATATGGGACACAGTGACAGCTCCGAGCTCAGTTAATTCGGCTGAGAAGTTTCCGCGAAACTCTGCTGAATGAATAATTCCATAATCACCTCTGATAAAATCCTCAGTACTGATTTCTCCAATCACCTCGTATTTATCCGGATCAAAATCTGCAATCCTGGTGTTCTCAAGGATCTTGTTTTTGGCTTCAGCGAGCTTTTCTGCACACTCACGGTACCTGCGCTGAACATCACCAAGCCTGTTAAAGTAAGTTTCTGTTCCATGCATCAGAGAGTTCTCAAGGCCTTCAATAAAAGTACCGCCGAACAGTCTAATATACTCTGCTGTCAGGGTGTAGTAGTTGTCCAGGAAGGGATCAACATTGGCATACATTTTCCTTTTCAGAGATTTCATGATGCCGGCATACTCCTTCTCAAGCTGTTCCTTCCGTTCTAAAAATACACGATCCGCATCATGCACCATCTCAAAGGCTTTCTCAGAATAAATGTCTCCGCCAATAACATGGACTTTTATCTTTTCTGCCTTCTCAACAGTTTCCTTAACTCTCGTCTCAATAGATGTCACTATCTCAGTTCTGTCTTTCTGTGTCAGCGACTCCTCCATGTAACACAGGATGAACATAAAGAAGGCTGCCGGCACTGCATATCTGAACAAACCAAGGAAAACCCTGAAAAAACCTAATTCTGGAAGAGATGAGGATGCGGTCGGAGAAATGAAAATTCTTTTGTATTCTGTCATCGGAATGAGGAATGTGACGGGAAGAACAAGTACTGAACAGAGTTTTACAGAAGACATGAATGTCTTTACGATCCAGTGATAATCGTCACTGATCATTGAAATGATGAAGGTTCCCAGTCCTCTGAGAATGATATCCATCATATCATTGAAATTCATCAGCACAGAGACGACAGCAGTCTCGGCACCTGCGGATTTTCTTGCAGCAAGAGCTTCGGCAATACTGCCGTTCAGCAGTTCAACGTCTGCAATACCGGCATACACAAGAAGGGCTTCGGCACAGAACATGAATACTGAAGACACGCTGAGAAGAAGCCATAAGTTGGCACTTTTGAGCCAGAACATCCAGTTCACATACTGACGAGAAACAATTGAGCCGTACAGGATGTATGTGGCATACATGATCATCAGACCAAGAAACAGCACTTCAAGATTCCAGATACCGGCCTTTGAAAGGGACACCATTACTGACAGAACTATCAAAGCAGCGACAATTGCCAGAACAAATGAGCGCAGTGCCGCAAAAAATTTCCTGCCGTTAAACCAGCTGAAAAGACTGTTCTTTCTCAGAACATTGCTGGCTACAGTTTTCCTGATGACTGAAGAATAGAGAAAAAAGCAGAAAACAGGTAACCCTGTAACGAGGATCAGCAATCCAAGAAGATTATCACTCAGAGAGGTAAGATGTGTTGTGCATAGAAAAATCAGCGACAAAAAGACAACACTGGCAAGGAGCGAAACTGCGGCTCTTTTTGAAAGTTCCGGACGGAAGACACCTGGGCAGAATTTGTCTGTCCTGTTGTTGTCAGACTCCGTGTCAGAAGCGGATATATGTAAATCTGCCGACGCAGTGTCTGAAATTATGGAAGATACATGCTCCCCGGCTGCAGCGGAGTTTGTGACAGAGTCAGAACCTGTTGCACAGACACAGCCGGAGTCAACATCCGAACCGGAAGCAGAAATATCGATATTGCGTGCAGCATTGGTATTCTTAACTTCAGCTGAATTCATGTTCCAGATGTCCATGCTGTTGTTTTTTTCCATTTTATTTCTCCGTTTAATGCTGTTTCCGTAATCTGTTTGACATCGCCGGTTATCGAATGCTGCTGTTTCTTTCCTGCAAACCCGCAGGCTTTCTGTACTGAGTATTTTCAGCTGTCACAGTTCAGCTCAATGTATATATCAGTTCAAAAGCATCTTATTTTTGAACAGATATATACATCTGAAGATTCTTCTGTTTCAAGTACCGCTTGAACAATTGCGGGATCTTTGAAAAACTTCCTTTCCCTTTATTATCGAGCATAATCACACCGGGCATTTTTTTACCCATGGCTGAAACCTGAACTGATTTCTCACGTGTTAAAGACACTTAATCATATTTCATACCTTCTTATCTGATCAATTTATATGTCATGTTAAAATTCTTTATTTATCAAAGTGTTAAATAGGAAATGACTGTTTTTATTTTTACGCCGTCATTGGACAGTAAAATTTCATAATTATTTTTCTTCTTAAAATTTATATAGATTGTGTAAAACCTGTACAAATATACGTCTGCATACCTTTCTTTTTTAATTGCATTTTTACTTGAAGTTATAATGGCGCAGGTACAAGATATCATGTATTAATTTTTATTAATAGAGACCTGAATCACATTATTTGCAGGGCCTACGCATGACCATCAGATTTATCTCTCAACTCTTCTGCTGCTTTTTTGAAAAATTTTGATTTTCATG
>JAEEOK010000005.1 GCA_016284235.1 Succinivibrionaceae bacterium | reverse complement strand
CAGGAGACCTATATGAGCCAAAAGGCAGTTTGTCGCACAAACTAAATAAAAAATCCAAGATTCTCTGAAGCCTTGTCACGTCTGGGTTTACCCCACTTTTTTTAGGTTGGTTGCTGTAAAACTCGGGAGACACATTCAAATACATAGTCTTATTTCAAACTTGATTTTAACTTATAAAACACTCATTTTATGTCAGTATTATCACAAATACTCTCACAACTACAATCTTATATTATTATTTGCTACCACTTTTTTAAAGTTAAAAATTATTTTTTCTATATCTCTGTCACAATAAAACAAAAATCTCTAGAATCAAACCCGTAACACACAAACTACAGGCAGACACTAGAGATTAAACTGAAATAAAAACTTATAAACAACTAATTCAACGTATCTTTCATCTCATTCTTATTCTTAGGTGTATACATTTAGATCCCTTTCTCAAACTTATCCAATTAATTTATCCTCAATAATCTGTTGAATTTTGTCAGAATCCAAACCTCCGTTTTCGTCATCGTATGTTACGATTAAATTTTTTCCTTCAATGATTCCATTTTTCTCATAAAATTTTTTCTTTTCTTCCCAACGTTTTTTGTACTGAGGATCTGTCATCATGCCACAATGTTCCCAATACCAAACAACACCTAAATCATAGTCTTCTATCTTAAAGTCTGGACGCTTAATTTTTCCATCCAGTTTGAGTTCAGGTTCATACTCATAATCCAAATTATTGTAATGGAGAGCATTTGCAATGACTACTTCTGATTTACTACGGACAAGTTCCCCGCGGACCGTTTTATGAATCATCTTTTCATCATAAAACTTGCCTTTTACCTCAACAATTTGTGGTCTCAAATCTGGACCTTCGCCTTTATATACATTAGCAAACAAATCAGTAAATCTTGAGGCTATATCTGAATTTGCATCAGTTGAATAATTCAAAAGATGATAGGGCTCTTTGTTATAAAGAATAACAATCTTATCAAGTTGCCTTGTAAGAGCTGTATATAGCATTTCTCTACAAAGATTCTGACAAGGTTCAGCAATCACTAAAATCACAGTTTTAAACTGACTTCCTTGTGCTTTATGCACTGTTAAAGCATATGCAAGTTCAAGCTGCGCCTCACCTGATTCTTCATTAAAATCACTTTTATTAAAAGAATACAAATAGTTAGTTTGTGAAGAAAATTCAACATGCATATAATTATCAAAACTATTTCTTCTATGATAATCTCCACATGCAATACCTATCTCGCCATTAGCTATATAATTTCTTGCTTCTGCTCCATCTTTGGACCATGCATCCTTATTTTTATTAATTACGTTAATAACTTTATCCCCATAAACAATTCCTTCAGGACCAAGACTATTAGAAATTTTCTTATATATTCCCCTAAGCCTAGAGATTTTTAAAAAATTCTCTCTATATTTCAGATGAATCAAACGATTTATATTCATAACACCATGAGGCATATTTCTAACTGGAGCCAAAATCTGCCAATTATCTACATATTTGGCAGCTCCTAAATTAAAGAAAGTTGAATTATTATTAAATATTGCTCCTAGTGCATGATCAAATCCTTTCTGATCGTCAATACCTCTCATTCCAACTTCTTTTGCCATAATGGCAAGTAGTTTATTTTCTAATTCATCTTTAGTTGACCACTGTTCAAATTCAATATTAGAACTTCCTTCGCGGATAATATCCGCAATAACATCTTCATCCAAATGTTCTACAGAATTTGAAAAAAGCCTTGATAAACGAACATCCATACGGATATTATCAGTCTTTTGACGACGGTTTACAGTTAATTCACCATAATTTGCACAAACTCGCGGAAAATCAGATTTTAAATTCATCTTAAGCATGTATACAAGATCTACGAAAGGTCTTCCTGCTCCTATCGGAGGAAGTTGATTTGGATCACCAACAAATATTATTCTCTTTGCTTTTTTTAGTGACTGTATAAGAGCTCCGAACATCTCTTCCGTCAGCATAGAAGACTCATCTATAATAACAGTCTCAGGTACTGCACCAGCGTCTTCATTTGAAAGAACGTATATCTTATCGTTAAAATTGAATCTTTTGCTACGAACCAGGAATTGAGCAATGTTAAGAGCTGTAAATTTTTCCCCCTCTTCTCCCATACTATCAAGTAAACGAACAGTTGCTTTTCCCGTTGGTGCTAAAAGCAGCACACCTCCAGCTTTAATATTCTCATGGCTACACAACACCGAAAGAACCGTAGTCTTTCCTGTACCAGCATCACCAACAAGAACAGATATTCTAGACTGTGCCAGAACTGTCAGAATAGCAGCTTTTTCTTGTCTAGCCCTTTCTTCTTGCATAGATATGGGTAGAACTTCTCCTGTTTTCTCATCCACTTCTTGGAATTTTGAATCAAGATAAGCTCTCCAATCTGCATCTAATTTAAGCTTAGGAGCATTAATCCGTCTGCTAATACAATTTTCTATAATGTCGTCAAACAACTTAAAACGAACTAGTTTGTAATACTCAGTTCCGTCCTTCATCTTAAACTTTAATATCTCCCGATTCATAAACGACTCGACTGCCCTAAGAATATCAGGAGTAACCGCACACTTTGGCTCTAAAGCAAGATCCCTCATAACATCAGATAGGTTAGTACAAGACATAATAGTACTACCATCTGCTGCAACCTTTTCCAAAACAGACACAGCAATTGCGCGAATACGTCTTTCATCATTATCAGATGTGAGCTTAGATGGTTCATCCAATGGATATTTTTCTGCTATTGCAGGCACAGGGAATACAGCTCTATCGATTTTTTTAACAGAAACAAGAAGATCATCTTGTTTTAATCTCGTTTGTTCATAGATTATATAAGGATTTTCAATAATATCCCGATCAGTACAATTAATATGACTATGCAGCCTTTCATTTTCATTAAAAATAATTTTAGCTTGATCAATACTTAATGACATACGTGAAAGTAATCTAAACAACGTCTTTCTTTCATAAGACATTGTTTTCCATGTTTTTTTCACAATTGGAGTAATTTTATCTGCCAAATCCGTTGTAAGCACCTTTTCAGGTGTATCAAAAATAACATCAACAACATTCCAAATATCAACATCTTTAGATAACTGTTCTTTTAATTGTTTTGATATTAGAACCCCCATTGGTACTTCCATCGCACAAAGCATCGGTCCAAGTCCAGGGAATGCTCCACGATCTTCCCAAACTTCTACCAGTCGAGCATTTAACCAATCTAGAACATTTGAATAGTCATCTTCTAAGCACTCATTGATCTTTTCAAAAGCTTTAATACTCGAAAGAATCACATCGATCATCGCGTCATGGCTTACATGCTCAGTAGCATAAGAAAACTCAGCAAAAGAATCATCTGGAGCAAAAACTGTTATCTCATTAATATCAAAACCGGGATGTTCTTCTGCGTATCTCATCATCTGTTGATAAGGAATAACAAAACCATCACTATGGTCAGGTCTTATAGAGTGACATATATGTGTCTCCCACGTAAGAGAGCGAAGTGGTTTCTCATCTGTATGTTCATATTCTTTAGCTTCTACAATTCTCTTAACATGTCCCATTCCGACAATTACTCTACGGTGATCTTCAACAAATGGCACCTGCTTGGCATAAGCTACTACCAGAGATTTATCAGGGACTACATCACCATAGAAATAATCAAAAATAGCTTTATGATTATCTCTTGATTGGATCCAATCCGTTTTAAAACTAAGCTGAGGCTCTTTATCATTATCTATTTTGATTCCATAGGTATCATGTAATGTTGGAATTTTGTTCTTCATGAGCCAGGCGAAAGGACGCGTTGGAAAAGAATATGCGGGATATTCGATCTCAGTTTCAAGAAAATGACCATGTGTTGCAGAACTAGATTTTTTGTACGGATGATTAACGCGCTTAATAAGAGTTTTATCAGACATAAAAGCAGAGCCTTCACCAATGCACGGCAGTTTGCACTCCAATCCTACCATGCACTGACCACAACAATCAGTTTCTTCAGCATCATTACGATTTTCGTAAATATTTCTTAGCCTAAGACATGAATTATTTTCTTTTGGAAACAAGCAAACATTTCCTTTCCATCCATCATCATGCCAAGGTATCCTAACCGATATATGTTGAGCCATATTCACACTCCAATTCTACAATACGAATTACATTGAATTTAAAGCACACAAAAAAATATAAAATTAATATCACTAAGTTTAACAATAAACTCGATAGATACTAAAACCATGGGAAGTAAAAATTTTTAATTATTTTAGCTCTTTACAAAATAGAGTTGGAAATATTTAGAATGACTTATTCCAAATAAGCTGAACTAATCAACATTAAATAACTATTTGCAAGAATTTAGAAATATGCTCATTTGCTATCACGTCAGCATGCCATCATCTAACCTATTAAACTCAAAAATTGTCGTCTGTACAGTTACCTGCGTTATCCCTGCGATGCAATTTTTACTGACAAGAATTCTCCAATCAAAGTTCAGTCATCTATTCAATGTCGTCCAACAGGAATTTGTAAAGAACCATAATTCCATATTATCTATTTCCATTAGTCTTTGTTTGGTAAACCATATTCTTTAATCAATCGGAAAATTTCTTGTATCTCTGCAATATGGACATGAGTGAAATGAAGAGTAATTTCTTTATTAAATTTAATTGAACAGTCTTCAGAATTATGAATATCATACTTTTCTAATTCATTAACAAAATCTTTTACAAAGTTTTCTTTATTTTTATTACACATTGCATGATATTTTGCCGAACATTCCCTACATAAACACAGATTAAGTTGAGGCATTTCTATCCCAAAATTCGCAATCTGAACAACATCAATAAAACGATTAGGATTTTTACACATTTGACAAAAAATCAAATTACTAGAATTTGTATACATGCCGATAGAATACGATCTGTCAAAATTAGCATTTTTACTTATACGAATGCTTCTTAAAACAGTTTTATAAGTTATAGGATCCGCAAAATAAAACTGTTGTTGAACATGATTTATTAAATATTCTAAGTTTTTTATCTTTCTCAGAGGGAAACTAGTATCTCTCCAAGTATTCGGATCAAAAAAATCATCTTCGCTTTCATCGTCATTAGGATCATCACCAATCAAGTTCTCTTCTGACACATGAAACCTAAACTCCTTAGCCAACCGTTGGAAAAGAATGAGCTTATTTTGTTTATTAAGATTTGAGGCCATCCTAAATGTATCATTTACTTCATCAGCTTCTTTCTCTACAAAACCTAATATTGAAAACGCAGTTTTATTTAAAGTAATATCTCGATATATATTAGTGTTTAAGTCAAAATATGACATTTCATTCGACTTGTGAATTTTCAATTCTTTGTCGTACAGCCATTTATATTCAAGTATAACTTTTGTAAGAATATCAGCGCTTTCTAGTTCACTAATATGACAATGTCGTCTACCAAGACTTTTCTTGCCCTGCAATTTATTCGCAATAACAAGAAGCAACTTCAAAATTTCGGCAGACTTAAGTTGGGCAAGCTTATCTTCATAACATTCAGCTATATAATTTAAATTTTCTTCAAGAAATTCTATCTTGAGTTCAGGACAATACTCTCCTTCTGCAACCCAATAATTATCACCGTAACCAACAGAACATGAACGTCTTCCTTCATCAACTGGGGAAGATATTAAACCTAAATTTGATAGTAAAGTGATTTCAATTCCGTTTTCTTCATAAAATTTAGTGTCAATCGCATTCAAGTTAAAAACATGATTATTTCTATGAGAAAATTTATCTGTATCTTTAAGTTCGTTTTTAGGAAAAGGGCTGTAATACAAGTCTAAATCTATATGTTCCTTTGAAATGGGTACATAACATTCACCTGGACAGCCAAAATAAATTGTTTTCTCATCATTTTGAGGTTTAATCTTAATGATGTATGCTTTTTTGAGTAATTTTTGTATTTCAGTAACATCCTGTTGCTTATTCAATGCAAAGATTTGTTTTAAATCATCAACATATTCTCTTGTGAAAGCGTCAGGGTTTTCAAAACCAATACATCTATCTATTTCTATATACTTTTTAATTATTTTTTCCTTTACATATTGAAAATTATTAAATTCCTGGATATTAAATCCATCTTCCAAAACAACTTTATATGATTCAGCTATATTTATATCAACAAGTTTAGAACGAACTACATTCTTATACTCACTTGATGAGCTTAAATAAATAGCAGGCTTTTTATCAAACTCAGCTGGGACTAGTTTATTTAATCTGTTAAGAATAATCGGAGATTGTCTTAGGGTTATCCATGCATGTTTCAAATCATTACGAATTATATTTTCATAAGGGCCACTTCGTGTGTATGAAAGGCCAGTGTTATAGATAGATTCTCTATAATCAGATAAAAAATTATAAAAAATACACAGTGTTTTTATACATTCTTCTGAAATATGATCAGCTTTCATTTTATGATATCTTAACCTCTCAGCGAAATCTGAAAGTTTAAATAATTTCATACCTAAATCATCTAAAAGCCAACAGAAATAGAGATTAAAATTAGTTTCGTTCTCATTATTAAATGCAACGAATATTGTATCTTCCATAGTATTATAGAATAAAGGTTTATCAACAAAATCACCCAAACGAAACGGAACAGGTATTTGCATCTCAATCGGTTTTCTATAAGTACCATTTTTATCTGGAAGTAAACCATATTTACTAATTATGTCAGTAACTTTCTCTTTCAAACCCGGAATGGTCTTGTTCTCTTCTTCATCCTTAAATGCAGCAATAATACTCTTACGCAAGAAAGCTTGAGTAATTAACTTTTTTTTCGCAAGTTCTTTCATTGATTCGGCAATTAAATCTCCTAACTTATCAAATAAATCATCATTAAATGATGAAGGAGACATGAGTTTTTCTCTAGAAACAGCTGTTTCAAATGATCCGTGAATCAAAAAAGGTAAATTTGTCTCATCGCGCGTAGGAAAATAAACACATATATATGAATTTTGAAGTTCATTAATATTATCAACTCTAGCATTAAGCTTATAAGCAACGCTAACTTCAGCATTTTTCATATTCTGATGTTCAAAAACTTTTTTAAATTTTAAATAAGTTGATATCTTTTGATTAGTACTATTAGTACTTTCCATGTGGCATGTGATTAGTTTTTCGTCCTTCCTATCATGGTTTAGTGTAATATATGAAAAATTTCCTGTTTCCTTATCGATCCAATAAAGAGATTTTATATGATTTAGAAATAGCAATATTTCACCATTGAGTTCCTCTAATTTCTTTAATATATCATTACCAGAAATTGCAGTAGGTTCTCCATCCTTTCCGTACTTTAGAAAAGGAATTACAATTTTTGTCAAATGTCTCTCTCTCTCAAAAGGCATGATTAATCGATTTTCAGATAATTTGCATATAATTGATTTTTTTTCTGCATCACAGTCCCAACCTCTAGGTATCTCAACCGGTAGCAAGTAATTTTTTATCATAAAAGCTTCAGTATCGGAGTAAATTTCTGGTTGGTATGTATATTTGAAAACAGATTTAAAGCCCATACCAAAACGTCCAATGGCTTGAGCATCATCCTTATCTTTAGTACCCATAAGCAAAGACGATACACCACGTACATCAGCTTCATCAAAAGGTTTTCCATTATGATAAAAAACAAGTTTGTTAGAATAATATTCGATAACAACTTTGCTCGCATAATCGCCTGTATCGTTATTAAAGGCATCTTCTGCATTTTGAAGTAATTCATAGATAAAGTGATTAGTATCTGAATAATGACCAGCCAACAGAGCTTCGTATTTTTGAGGATTCCTTGTAAGAGCCTTCCATTCGTCCTTATTCTGCCTGTTTATGGATTTGTAATCGATTTTCCCCATGAAGTTACTCCCTTTATCCAAGATGTTTACAATATCGTACCCTACTCTATATGCAAAACACCCCTAACTAAACGTTGAGTATGAATATCAGCCTTCTGAACTACTTTTTCTAATAACTTCTTATGTTCCTCGTAATGATTATGCAGCTTTTCAAGTTGTGAAATTCTCATACGAAGAATCCGATCATCTGTAGCATTCTCAATCTGAGATTTTAGAATTATTTCTCTCTTTTTAGTTGTCTGTTTTAATTGTTCAAAACGAAAATCACATTCCTCTTTAACAAGACTACTGTAATCACTTTTTGCTTTTTGCCATTTCTCATATTGGATTTGCTCCAAAAAATCCCACTTAACTGAATGACAATCATCACTAAAAAAATAATCTGAAGCATATTGCATAAATTCTAAAATACTGTCACGTACAGTATCATTATCACTCACGACAATTAATTTAATATCTGGACGAAATCCAACATACTTCCAAGCATAAATAAGGAATTCATAATCTCCTGATGATATTGAATCATTTGATACACTAATACCTATTTCACAGGGAAGTTTCTCACTTTCATGCTTTGCTGCTTGTAAAACTAATGGATGCATCTGCGTTAGAAAAGCTATGTTATTATTATCCTTAGCAGTTTTAGCGTCATATGTAATTTTTTGTTTTGAATAAGTGGATTTAAGATAAGCATTCCATAATTTAGAAGCATTATTAGAATTTACCAAACCTAGTTTTCTAAAATCAGCCATAAGGCGTTGTTTATTCTCAACGCTAATTGACATCGTACCAATTTCTTTACCTTTATTGATACGAATATATTCTCCCTCGCCCAAAAAATCGGTAAGGAATGTGTCTACAAGATTGCTAATACTTTTAGGAGATATCCACACACTTTCTGCATTCTGAACATTCATATTCTGAATATAACTAGAAAGATCAAATCCATATAAGGATTTTTCTTCCTGCTCTAGACGGTTCATTTCTTGAACCTTCATAATCTCGTTATCAGCCATCTTTTCGATTTTTTGTTTTCTTTCTTCCTCTGTCAATCTCGGATCAAACATTATTTTAAAAATCTGCTCACTAATATCTCCAAGGATTTCTGAACAATCTCCTATACTAGCCTCAAACACTCCAATTTTTGATAAACACCTATCATGAATAACCGCATCGATCGTTCCGTCCGTAATCATGTTGTAAATTCTGACTGATTCACTTTGTTGTCCGCGGCGATCAATACGACCAATTCTCTGTTCAATTCTCATTGGGTTCCATGGTAGATCATAATTGATCATGGTATCGCAAAACTGGTAATCCAAACCCTCACATCCGACTTCAGAAAAAAGCAAAACATCTATAGCTTCATCTCTATCTCTCCCCATAAAAAACCTTTCACGAATTTGGAATCTTTCTTCATCTGGAACTGAACCATCAACCTGTGCAACTCTATAACCATTTGATTCAAGATGCCGCTTAACATATTCAAGAGTATGTCGAAATGAACTAAACAAAATAACTCTATTGTTCTTTTCTTCTTGTTTCTTAGCGATAACTTTGTATAGTTTTTCAATTTTCGGATCTTCTTTCGAAAGATTAACAGAAAGCTTTGATAATTCTTCATGAAGTTTAGAAATTGAATTATTCAAATCAGAATTCAATTCGACATCATCCTCATACAATTCACCATTTTCTTGAATCTGCGATAACTTCTTGTTAATGATATCACTTATAAAAGGAACCAAACCGTAAATACAGCTAGCAGCCTGTCTCATGATAGTACACATCATGAACCTAACAGATCTGCTTCCATGCATAAACTTTAAGAAATTGGTCTCAAAATCGATCAGAGCATCATATAAAGCTTGTTGCGAAGGAGTAAAAGAGACTTTAATGGTCTGGGTATGACGAACACAAAAATTCTCTATATCTCTTCTTCTTGTCCTTGTAATCAAATTATTAAAGGAATGCAGACCCTCTATTAAGGCTAATAATTCAATTTTTTTCTCTCTTGTAATTTCCCTCTTTTCTAACAAATTACTAATACGAACAAAATTTGGATTATGTTGGATTACATTACATCCCCAAGTTGTTTCAAGGACATGAGATAGTTCCTCTTTTGCTATCTCCTGCCATCCTTTTTCTTGATTACGAACAACACGAAGCAATCTATTGATATAAACATTTGGCTCTGCCATGCTATTGAAAGTTTCTTTATCGAGTACAACATCAGGTCTTAACAAATTAAGCAAAGTAAAAAGATCTGTATTGCTATTCTGAAGAGGAGTAGCAGTTAAGAATAAAACTGCATCTGCAGATCTTGTTAATAATTCAACTCCTTTATAAGCCCATGTACTTGAATTGCGAATGTTATGAGCCTCATCCACGATAACAAGATCAAAATGCGGAATCGGATCCAACTGTAACAGACCTTTTTGCAGTAGTCTCTTTTCCTTTGTCTTGGATTTTATCCCTTCCAGTAAATCTTCTCTGAATAAGGAATACGGAATAATTGTCTTCTTGTGTCTCTCGGGCCACTCACCATCGCGCTCCATTTCAAAGATACACTCAAGCAATTCTTTACCATCTAATTGAGTGAAATTCTCATCAAATCGCTTCATCTCAAGTACCCATTTTCGCTCCACAATCAAAGGCCTTGGACAAATAATAAGCACCGAATTAATACTAGATCGAGCCTCCATTTCTTTTAAGATAAGTCCAGCCTCTATTGTTTTACCGACACCTACATCATCTGCAACCAGAAGACGTTGAGCTTCGGATTTTATCATTTTTAATGCCGGCCTAAACTGATAAGGAACAAAATCAATTCTTGCAGAATTCAATGAGTACAAATTACTAGAACTCGGATTGTTAATCTGATAAGCCGTAAGCAAGGCTCTAACTTTTGATAGTTCAAGATGATTGGTTCCAGACTTTGGAACTAATAATCGAATTTGCTCACGATAAAAGGTTTGTGTATTATTATTAATCCATAAAGTATACTTGTTGTTATCAACAGCTATGACAGCACCAATCTTTGAAGGATCACTGACTAGCGCTACCATACTTCCTGGAATAATATTACTTTCTGGTGAATTAACTATTGGATCTCCTCTATTCAGAGTATTGTTAGATAGAAACTGTTCGTGAAAATCCTTGTCATCCTCAACATCTGCAATAAATTGCTCCATATCCTTTGTTTCACTCATCTTGGCATCGAATGACTGCATCAATTCAATGATAATCTCTACATCATCAATAATCTTTTCTCTAGATATTTCTTTGGATGATATATTATTCCATGAATTTCGAACTACCATCATATCTTTAACTTTCTGACGCACATTAGTATTTACAAACCAGGAGTTAGTAATATTAATCCAGTTAAGATCGAACACATGAAGTAACGCAATTAAATCAAGACTGTTCAAATCACTTATATGATTTTGAGATATTTGCTCTCTTTGAGATTGTAAAAGATTGTTGTAAACCAAGTCATTCCACCAATCATCAGTAAGTTTTGGTAGCCGGTTCCCTAACCAGCCTTTCATAACATCAGCCAACTTGCACATGAAAGTATTCATTTTCTCTATCATATAGGAATTATCCATGACCTTGTCCCTCACCTAGATGAACCCTTAATTGTAGTTATATAAATATATTGAACTAATCACTTACTAATTAACTACGACATCAAAGAAAAGTAACATAACTTTTGCAAATTTTTAATAATTCTGCTGTGTATATAAATGTATTTACTTAATAGAGAAGTATCTGCGATACAATTAATCATTGTAGAAAAATTTTACTAAATACACATTTTTAGGTAAGAGAAAAAATATGTTCGTCAAGCACTAATTAACTAGTCACAAAATAACCACGATCTAGTAAAAGAAGAATTGCTCATAAGACTCTAATGCTTTAGTATCGTATTTGAAAAAACAATTGACAACAATCGAAAAGCTATTCATAAAAAAATTTTAACAAATACATAAATTGAAGTCATAAATATCTTATTAATCCTTCAGATAAATTATCTGTAGCATCACTATATATATAAATACAAAATATAGTAGTCAAAGTTACAACTAAATACATAAATAAAAATAATCTGTTAAGATACGGTTATAATAAATACTCAAAGTAATTTTTTAAACATCAATATTGCATAATCTATCTATCATGACTATTTTTAACAGTATTATGACTTAATTGATTCTACCTTACCAACATCCAATAATTTTGTAATGACACCTGTCACAAAAAAATCCCCAGAGTTACATAATGCAACAACCGGGGATTCACTTGTAATAAAGAAAAACTACTTACTCACTGCGAGTCTGATTGCCCTCAGCCGTACTCAAAACACTTCTCTCATCAGTACCGCCCTGCTGATCACTCATTTTCTTCTCTTTGTTCAACGCCCTGCGCTGTTCAATATACTTCTTAGTCTCCTGGACAATATCCTTGCGCAGAAGCAGAAGTGCAATCAGATTAGGAAGAGCCATAAGACCGTTTGCGATATCAGCAATAATCCATACAGAATTAATTGCAGCCTTCTGAGATGCGTTGGTGAGATCCATATACGCAACAATAAGGATATAGGAAGCAACAATGGCCAGATAGATGATTCTGAATGGCTTGATACCCTTTACACCAAAGAGATAAATTACACATCTTTCCGAATAGAAATTCCATCCCAGAATTGTTGTAAAGGCGAAAAGCATCAGACTGATGTTGATAAAGTAAGTACCGACAGTAGTGCCGAGAGCATGTGAGAATGCAAGAGTTGTCATGGCAACGCCCGTCTCGGTTGAAGTCCATGCACCGGTCAGAACAAGAGTGATACCGGTTAGCATACAAATGATCATAGTATCAAGAAAAGTTCCGGTCATATTGATAAGACCCTGCTCTGCAGGAGAATCGGTTTTGGCAGAGGCTGCGGCAAGAGGAGCGGATCCGAGACCAGCCTCATTAGAAAAGATTCCTCGTGAAATACCCTTCTGAACAGCCATCAGGACAGTGGCGCCGGCAAAACCTCCGATCGCAGGAGCCGGCTGGAATGCAGACTGTACAATAAGCATTATCGCATCAGGGATCTCAGAGAAGTTGAGACACATTACAACTGTACAGCAGACAATATAAACAAGAGCCATGAAAGGCACCACCTTCTTAGCTGTACTTGCTATATATTTAAGTCCGCCGAAAGTAATTGCAGCCACCAGCAAAGTTACCACCGAAGCAGTAATAATACGATCGCAGTTAAGCGCCACACCTGCTTCAACCACCGAATTTATCTGGGTATAGGTACCGATGCCGAGGCATCCGGCCATAATTCCGAAAACCGCGAACATAACGGCAAGAACTTTGGCAGTCCTGCCGAATCTCGGTCCGATTCCGTTTTTGATATAGTACATCGGTCCGCCCACATAGTTGCCGTTGGAATCGATTTCACGATATCTTACAGCAAGAAGGCATTCCGCATATTTGGTAGCCATACCGAAAAAGGCTGCCACAAACATCCAGAACAGTGCTCCCGGTCCGCCGATGCTGACGGCAGTGGCAACACCCACGATATTACCGGTACCGATGGTGGCGGCAAGAGCGGTACAGAGTGCGGCAAAGCTAGAAACATCACCCTTGCCTGTGGCATTATTATGAGGTGCGAACACAAGTTTAACCGCACGCACCAGCCTGATAAGCTGAATACCCTTCAAGGAAAGAGTAAGAATAATACCGGTGGCAAGAATGAGGACAAGCATCGGAATGCCCCACACCCAGCCGTCGATATTATCCAAAAAAACTTCCAGCGACTGAACAAAATCTTTTTCTTTCATTTATTTCAAAAAACCAAAACTTTAAATAAAACAAAAATACTAAAAAGCACAAAAAGGCATAAGCATAAAAACTGCACAGCGGATTTATAAATCCAAAAGAAAAAAAAGCCGGAATTATGCAAACTCCGGCATCAGAACAAACCTGTTTCTATCTGGAAATCATCTTATGCAGAGACTGAAGGGATCTGACCTCCTTCTTCTCATCGATCCTCATGGCAAGACATGTAGCAAATGCTGCATTCATAGTCGTCGTATAGGCGACCTTGAACTGCAGAGCACTGCGTCTGAGCTGCTTTGAATCCTCTATAGATCTTCTGCCCTCGGTGGTGTTGATGATGAAATCATAAGCACCGGTCTTGATGAAGTCGAGAATATTCGGACGTCCCTCGTAAACCTTGTTAACCGAATTGCACGGAATGCCGTTTTCCTTAAGGATCCTGGCTGTACCGCGGGTGGCATCAATGGTGAAGCCGTTACGGATAAGTTCGGCACCGAGACTTGGAAGTCTCTCCTTGTCTGACTTTCTTACAGAAAGCAGAGCTCTTCCGCCCTTAGGAAGAACCGTATTTGATCCAAGCTGCGATTTGGCATAAGCCTCGGCAAAGTCATTGCCCACGCCCATAACCTCGCCTGTGGATCTCATTTCCGGTCCGAGAAGCGGATCAACTCCAGGGAACTTGTTGAAAGGAAGCACAACCTCCTTCACGCTGAAGTAAGGAGGAATAACCTCACGGGTGAAACCCTGCTGCGCAAGAGTCTTGCCCACCATGATCCTTGCTGCAATCTTTGCAAGAGGAACACCGGTAGCCTTTGATACAAACGGAACAGTACGGGCTGCGCGCGGATTGACCTCAATCATGTAAATGTCATTGCCGCGGACTGCAAACTGGGTGTTCATCAGACCGATAACGCCGAGCTCCTTGGCAAGTCTGTATACCTGATCGCGCAGTCTGTTCTGAATATCCTCAGACAGAGTAAACGGAGGCAGAGAGCATGAAGAGTCTCCGGAATGAATACCGCACTGCTCGATATGCTCCATGATACCGCCGATAACAGTATTTTCACCGTCACTGACAGCATCCACATCAACCTCGGTAGCCTTGTCCAGGAAGTGATCCAGCAGAACAGGAGACTCATTTGAAACCTGAACCGCCTCATTGAAATATCTTCTCAGATCCGTCTCGTCATAAACGATTTCCATGGCGCGGCCGCCGAGAACATATGAAGGTCTTACAACCAATGGATATGTAATCTTTTCGGCCTGGGACACTGCCTGCTCAAGAGTTGTTACAGTCGCATTCTTAGGCTGGAGAAGCTTGAGGCGATCTATAGCCTGCTGAAAGCGCTTGCGGTCTTCCGCACGATCGATGGCATCCGGACTTGTTCCGATAATAGGAACTCCGGCAGCTTCGAGCTGGCGGGAGAGCTTAAGCGGAGTCTGACCGCCGAACTGAACAATTACTCCCTTCGGCTTTTCAACTCTGCAGATTTCAAGCACATCCTCCAGGGTGACAGGCTCGAAATAAAGTCTGTCAGAGGTATCATAGTCCGTAGACACTGTCTCAGGGTTGCAGTTGACCATAATTGTCTCATAACCGTCCTCTTTCAATGCCAGAGCGGCGTGAACGCAGCAATAGTCAAACTCTATACCCTGACCGATACGGTTAGGACCGCCTCCGAGGATCATGATCTTCTCGCGATCTGTCGGACACGCCTCATTCTCCTCGTCATAGGTGGAGTACATATAGGCGGTTCCGGTTGCAAACTCTGCAGCACAGGTATCAACACGCTTATATACAGGCAGAATGTTCCAGCGCTCGCGGATCTTGCGGACCTCGTTTTCAGAAATATCCAAAAGCTTGGCAATGCGCTTGTCGGAGAAACCCTTCTGCTTAAGGAGTCTGAGATAGCCGGCATCAAGACGGCTGAGACCTCTCTGCTGGGTTTCATTTTCAAGATCCACAAGTTCTTTAATCTGAATGAGGAACCAGCGGTCAATTTTGGTATTGTCGAAAACCTCGTCTACCGTGAAGCCTGAACGGAATGCATCGGCAATGTACCATACTCTGTGAGAGCCGGCGCTCTGAAGTTCATGAACAATCTTATGATCATACTCGCTTTCAGGTGCGGAGAAATCAATTTCAGGATCCAGGCCGGTCTTGCCGATTTCAAGACCTCTGAGAGCCTTCTGAAGGGACTCCTGGAAGCTGCGTCCGATAGCCATAACCTCGCCTACGGATTTCATCTGGGTGGTCAGGCGATCATCGGCCTCGGCAAACTTTTCAAAATTAAAGCGGGGGACCTTGGTTACCACATAGTCGATGGAAGGTTCGAAGGACGCCGGGGTAAGACCTCCGGTAATGTCATTCTTGAGTTCGTCAAGAGTGTAGCCTACGGCAAGCTTTGCTGCGACCTTGGCAATCGGAAAACCGGTAGCCTTGGAAGCAAGGGCGCTGGAGCGGGACACGCGCGGATTCATCTCGATGATAACCATGCGTCCGTTTTCAGGATTGATACCGAACTGAACATTGGATCCGCCGGTTTCAACACCGATTTCACGAAGAACAGCCAGTGATGCATTACGCATAATCTGGTATTCCTTGTCGGTAAGGGTCTGGGCCGGCGCAACAGTAATAGAGTCGCCGGTATGGATTCCCATCGGATCGAAGTTTTCAATGGAGCAGACAATGATACAGTTGTCATTCCTGTCGCGGATAACCTCCATCTCATATTCCTTCCAGCCGATGAGCGACTCATCAATCAGGAGTTCGTTTGTAGGAGAGAGATCCAGACCGCGCTGGCAGATTTCAGTAAAGTCCTCAGGGTTGTAGGCTATACCGCCGCCTGAACCGCCCATGGTAAAGGAAGGTCTGATAATGCAGGGGAATCCAACCTTTTTCTGAACTTCCCATGCTTCAACCATATTGTGGGCTATGCCTGATTTAGGACATTCCAGACCGATGGACTTCATGGCCTTATCGAATCTGTCGCGATCCTCGGCCTTGTCAATGGCATCCGCGGTGGCACCGATCATCTCTACATTGTACTTCCTGAGTACTCCGTGATTTTCAAGATCAAGAGCGCAGTTAAGAGCGGTCTGTCCGCCCATGGTAGGAAGGATTGCGTCAGGACGTTCCTTCTCAATAATCTTTTCAACGACTTCCCACTGAATCGGCTCGATATAGGTTGAATCGGCCATTTCCGGATCAGTCATAATTGTTGCCGGATTGGAGTTAACCAGTACAACTTCATATCCCTCTTCCCTCAGTGCCTTGCAGGCCTGAGCTCCGGAGTAGTCAAACTCACAGGCCTGTCCGATAACAATAGGACCGGCTCCGAGGATCAGAATTTTATGCAAATCAGTACGTTTTGACATTATTTTGCCCTATTGCGATAGTTGTTCATTAATTCGATAAAATGATTAAACAGAGGCTCGGCATCATGCGGACCAGGACTTGCCTCAGGATGTCCCTGGAAGCCGAAGGCCGGTCTGTCAAGTCTTTCAATACCCTGCACCGTGTCGTCAAACAGAGAACGGTGGGTGACCTTGAGATTCTCCGGAAGGGAAGTGTCATCGACAGCAAAGCCGTGATTCTGACTGGTGATCATAACTCTGCCGGTTTCAAGATTCTTCACCGGATGGTTGGCACCGTGATGTCCGTGCCCCATCTTGACGGTGTTTGCACCGGAAGCAAGAGCAAGAAGCTGATGACCGAGACATATGCCGAAAAGAGGCACACCCTTATCAAGGAACGTGCGGATGGCGTTTATGGCGTAGTCGCACGGCGCCGGATCACCGGGACCGTTTGAAAGAAATACACCGTCCGGATCCATGGCAAGCACATCCTCAGCAGGAGTCTGCGCCGGAACAACAGTGACCCTGCAGCCGCAGGAGGCGAGGATTCGCAGAATATTATGCTTGATGCCGAAATCATAGGCGATTACATTGAATCTGCATTCAGCACCGTCCTGTGTCTCACAACCAGTACCGAGTTCCCATTTCTTGAGCTTCCATTCATAAGGAGTTGGTGTTGTAACCTCCTTGGCCAGATCCATTCCCTTAAGTCCAGGGAACTCCTTTGCCTTTTCAAAAGCGGCATCGGCGTCAAGATTATCACCTGCGAGAATGCAGCCGGAAAGGGAACCCTTGGTTCTTAATATTCTGGTGAGCTTGCGCGTATCAATATCGGCGATGCCTACCACGTTGTTTCTCTTAAGGTAGTCTGAAAGAGATTCTTTGCTTCTGAAATTTGAAGTGATTGCCGAAAGGTTGCGGATCACAAGTCCCTGAACGTGGATTTTATTTGATTCCTCGTCTTCCGGGTTGATACCGTAGTTGCCGATATGGGGATAGGTAAGGGTTACAATCTGCTTGGTATATGACGGATCAGTAAGGATTTCCTGATATCCGGTCATGGCTGTATTGAATACAACCTCGCCTACACTGTAACCGTCAGCACCTATTGAAACACCCCTAAATACTGTGCCATCTTCCAACACAAGTAGTGCAGAATGAGCCAATTGAGCCTCCAAAAAAATAATTTTTATCTGATCATGAGCTGTCCGGTATCTGATGGGATCACCGACGCACACTCTGCTTATTGTACTGTATATCAGTGTTTTTTTCCACTTGAATTAAAAACTGATGGTTTAAAACATAAACCGTATCTGATTTTCAAAGTCATCTGCCCGATCCTATAAAAAGCCTTCACATGAAGCAGACTGTTTTATATGAATGCCGGCCGAGTGTCTGCCAGGTCCTAATATTCAGGCATGCAGGTAAAACCGCGCTTATCAAAATCTACGCCTTCTGTGTCCGGTGTCATATGAGATGATGCGGAATAAATTTCCTTTCCTTGTTTATTACAGGCAGCTTCTGCACCGCATTCATCAGCCGGATCGGTGTATAATTCCATCTGCAAAAAATAAAGCTAACAGCAGGAAAAACAATTATGACTTATACGAAGGAACAGCTCGAAACAGACAGCATAAACAAGAACGGCAGACCGGAACCTAATGTGTTCGCACTGCTTCCGATCCTCATATTTCTGATCCTGTATCTCGGCAGCGGAATTTATTTTGAATACATCAGTCCGATAGAAGGAAAAATGGGATTCTACATAACCTCGGTTGTAGTATCCTTCGGTTTTGCACTGACAGTCGCATTCCTGCAGAACAGAAAGCTCTCCTTTGATGAAAAAATCAACGTATGCGCCAGAGGAATAGGAGACTCCAACATAACCATTATGCTTCTGATATTTCTTCTTGCAGGAGCATTCAGCGGTATTGCCGCTGCATCCGGCGGAGCTGCCAGCACGGCGAATATGCTGCTTAACATTATTCCTGCAAATTTTGCCGTACTCGGACTGTTCCTTATAGGATGCATCATATCAATGGCCATGGGAACAAGCGTCGGAACCATCACTGTTCTTGCGCCGATTGCCCTCATGGCCGCCAAGAACGGCGGAATTTCCGTACCGCTCTGCGCAGGATGCGTAATAGGTGGCGCCATGTTCGGTGACAACCTGTCATTTATTTCAGATACCACAATTGCAGCAACCAAAACCATGGGAGTTGCAATGAAGGACAAGTTCATCACCAACCTTAAAATAGTTCTTCCTGCCGCAGCTGTAACCGTAGTTACACTGACAGCTGTATCGCTGAACGCTCAGGTGACACAGGCTGAAAGCTACAGCTTCAACTATATCCTGGCTCTGCCGTACTTTCTTGTTTTTATTCTTGCACTCATGGGATTAAATGTTTTTATTGTCCTGCTGATTGGCATACTGATGTTTCTTATTTCAGGTCTGTGCTTTAACACGCTGACATTCGCATCGGCTCTTGAGTCGCTGGGAACAGGAACATCAGCCATGTTTGAAACCATGATTGTCACCATACTGGTTGCCTCGATTTCATCCCTCATCAAAGTCCACGGCGGATTTGAAACGATACTGCAGTTCATAAAAACACACTTCAACAGCAAAAGAGGCGGAATGTTCGGCATTGCACTGCTGACATCATTTATGGATGTAGCAACAGCCAACAACACAGTAGCCATTGTCACATCATCCCCTATTGTCAGGGAAATCAGCACAGAATTCGGCATATCAAAGAAAATTTCAGCATCACTTATGGACATATGCTCATGCATTATGCAGGGGATCATACCGTACGGGGCACAGCTTCTCGTGGCTGCTGGCATCATGGGCATAAGCAGCAAGGATATTGTTCCAGAACTCTACTACCAGTATATTCTTGCCTTCTTTGTTGCAGTTATGATTTTAAGAGCCAAAAATGAAAGCAGAATATAGATCGGTTAAGAGATTTCTGTCTCTTTTTGATTTTTTACAAAATCATGCCTGTTCATGACATATCCGCGGGTTAAGTTCAAAGGGATCCCTGATCAGTGAGCGCAGACTTTACGGATCTCATTGTTTTACCCGGATAAGCCATTGTCTCCCGGGGCTTTTTTATGCAGTTTTAGTAAACTGCAGCCCGGTGTAAAGCAAAGGATGTGCTGATCTTATTTATGCACCTGAAAGAAACATGAATCTTCAGATCCTGGTCATAGAATTCCTGGTATGGTCTGAGTACGGAAAAAACCATGAGGCAGATTAAGGAAAAGGATTATTTCAGCAGATCCGTAGCCGGCGATTATCCGGCGACATGCTGCTTATGAGAAATTAACCATGATCCGAAAACCGGGAAGCATCAGTGTCAGATTGAACGGACCACAATTTGAAAATAAAGTGCTCAAAATTAAAACGTGCTGATTTTCATTTTAAAATCAGCACGTTAATAATAAAGCTGCATATGCTTTATCAAATTTTATAAAACACGGGATCAGTTGAAGGGGCTGAGGACAAGGGAGCCGTCCATGCCGCTTTCACCTACAGTAAATTTATGAACCTTACCGTCGCTGCCCTCATATGAAATGCCGTAATTCGGAATATCTCCCATAAAGGTCAGACGCACAAGAAGCGGTCTGCTGACCGACAGCTCTTCTGCCCTGTAAATTTCCTTCTCGTCAAAAAAGATCCCGCTGTCATTGGCATCCTTAAATGTCAGTGCAAGTACCCTGAAATTGCGAAGAGGCTGTGAAGGGGCAAAAACGATACCAACCTGGGGTTCTCCGTCATCCGCCCTGAAAACATCATAGGCCTGATACCTGCTGATTGCATCCTCCTCATATGCGGCACCGGTCAGCTTCATGACTTCCTGATCCTGCGCGAAAACTGAAGATGTAAAAAACAAGGTTCCAAGCAGCAGAGCAGAAAAAATGCCGTTAAACTTCATAACAAGACTCCTTTAACAAATCACCGGAGAAAGCCGGATTAAATCAGTTATTAAAAACGCACTTTAACGCACGATCCTTTGCCAGCACATATTTATTTTCCCGGTTGAAGCTGTCAACAGGTCCGCCCGATGCTCCCGTGTCATCAGTAACCTTCAGCTTAAGAACACCATCTGATTCAGGTTTGAGATAAATCTCAATCACTTCCTTCGCGCTGGCCAGCTCTTCGGGACCGCTGACTTCAACCCAGTCCGGAACCGTGCGGCAGTATATTGATCCGCCATTCTCACCGCAGACCTGTCTTATATCAATATTCGAGCCTCTGTAAATAGACAGACATCCCCTCACAATAAAGCCTTCATCATTGTTTTCTATTGAAAACTCGCCTCTTGGAAGTTCTATCTCATCACCGCTGTTCAGATTGAAATAATAATCCATTCCAAACTGTTTCCCGCCGATTTCAAGAACATATGTTCCGTCCTTTGGATTCAGATCTAAAGCATTTGACGGAGCTGAAAAAATCAGAGCAGCCGCCGACATACATATTCCAACAAATTTCATATTACAAGACACACCAGAAAAAACCTAAAAGAAATCAATCATGCTTCAAAAAAAACTTCACGCTCCATAACAGATCAGACTTCAGCTTAACAAGGAACGGCAAAGCTTTTTAAATCAAAAAACCTGCACCGGATGCAGGTCTGTTGATTTTACTTCAATTATCCAGCTGAGACGGACCTGCTACTTGGTAACCAGCCATACCCTGAATTCCTTCTGTACGTTAGGATCTGCCTCCTCGTACATTTTCTTAAGACGCTCCAGAGTCTGCTGTCGGCTCTTATTCAAAGACTCGGCAGCTGACTTGACCTCCTCCCTGGTTACCGCAGGAGCCGGTTTTGCGGCAGAATCAGAAACGACACTGTCAGTAATATCCAGTTTGGCCTGGGTTCCTACCGTGGCAGCATTTGCATTATCTACAAGAACCCTCTTTTCAGTTCCGTTTTCAGGATCACCCTTGTATTCCTTGCCAAGTTCCTTAATTTCTCTGAGATAGTCACGTCCTATCTGCAGACCGTCACGATGAGGCAGGACAAAAATTTCTGCATCCACAGTAGCGCCGCTGTCATCCACAATATACACAGTCGGATGCTTCACATATTCCTGAGCCTTGGCATAACTGCGCGGATATTTAAACATCAGCTTATAGTTTGTTTCGTCCGAAGGAACCTGCATATTGATAACAACAGGCTCGCTTGAAATCAGTTTGGTATCACCTGCATCGCGGTACGCCCCCTCAAAGCGGATTACTACCTGATGAGCACCTTTTGACAGAAAAACAGACGAATCAGTCTTAAACACGCTGCCAGGCTTGCCCCCGTCAAGATAATAGAGAACATAAGGTCTGCCAATTTCAAGATTACCTGCAAAAGCCGAACCGGAAAGCAGAATACCGCCAGCCAGAGCAGCTAATAATTTCTTTACGCTGAAGTTCATAAATGCACCCGATATAAAAACTACCGTTAATTATATCACATTCTCTCAGATATCTGAGAACAACCGAAGGGTAAACAGCTCGAAGAAAAAGCATATCGCCGACATTCCGCAGTTAAAATTGATTATTTCTATACCTGTAAACCGACATCATTTTTTAAGAAAACATCGGTATATGTTCGTCCATGCATCTCCGAGGGCTTCCACCACCGTTTGCT
>JAEEOK010000033.1 GCA_016284235.1 Succinivibrionaceae bacterium | reverse complement strand
GCTGTAACTAAACCATATGACATTTATATATCTCCTACTTATCCTTTCTGAACATCTTCAGCATACGCTGCGTAACGGTAAAACCACCGAAAATGTTGATGGATGCGATAGTTACGGCAATAAATGAAATGATACTCACAGCAACAGAACCGTTAAACATCTGGAGAATAGAACCTACCACGATAATACCGGAAATCGCATTGGTCACAGACATCAGCGGTGTATGAAGCGCATGTGTGACATTCCATACAACGTAGTAGCCAACAACGCATGCCAGAGCGAATACGGTGAAATGAGACAGGAATTCTGCAGGTGAAAAGTGAGCAATGACAGCAAACAAAACAACGGCAATCACTGCTAAAGACAGTTTGAGCAGGCGGTGATCCTTCTTAACCTCAGGAATTACCTGTTCCTTCTTCTGCTCCTTGGCTGCCGGAGCTGCAGAAACACTAATCTTAGGAGGAGGGAATGTAACCTCGCCATCTTTAACAACGGTCATGTTTCTGATTACAACATCTTCGAAGTTAATGTCGATGTTGCCATCCTTTGCAGGAGAGAGAAGTTTGCTCAGATTAACAAGATTTGTGGAATAAAGCTGAGATGACTGCGTTGGAAGACGTGATGCAAGATCTGTATAGCCTATCATTTTAACGCCATTGGACGTTGTGATAACTTTACCTGCAACAGTTCCCTCGCAGTTGCCTCCGGTAGCTGCCGCCAAATCAACGATCACAGAGCCGTTCTTCATGCTTGCTACCATTTCCTTGGTAATCAGTCTTGGAGCAGCACGTCCTGGAATTGCAGCGGTGGTGATAATAATATCAACCTCTTTACACTGCTGAGCAAAGAGTTCCATTTCAGCCTTGATGAATTCCTCGCTCATCACCTTGGCATAACCGTCAGATGAAGAACCATCTTCCTTTTCCTTGAAGTTAAGCTTCAGGAATTCACCGCCCATGGACTCGATCTGCTCGGCTACTTCAAGACGGGTATCAAATGCACGAACGATCGCACCAAGAGAATGAGCTGTACCAATGGCAGCAAGACCGGCAACACCAGCACCAATAACAAGAACCTTTGCAGGAGGAACTTTACCGGCAGCAGTTATCTGACCTGTAAAGAAACGTCCAAAGGCATGTGCGGCTTCAATAACAGCACGATAACCAGAAATATTAGCCATGGAGGAAAGTGCATCCATGGACTGTGCTCTAGAAATACGTGGGACCATATCCATGGCAAGCACGTTGATCTTTCTAGTTGACAGTGTCTGAACCAGTTCCGGATTCTGAGCAGGCCACAAGTAACTTACAAGAGTTGTACCCTCTTTCAACTTGGAGATTTCCTCAGCGGAAGGAGCATTAACCTTGTAAATCAGCGGAGCCGTCCAGACATCACTGGCTTTTACAATCTTAGCGCCGGCTTCTGCATATGCGTCATCGGAGAAATTGGCTTTATCACCAGCCCCTGACTCAACAGCAACTTCAAAGCCGAGCTTGAGCAATTGGCCTACAGTAGCCGGAGTTGCAGCAACTCTGGCTTCGCCTGCTAGACCTTCTCTCGGTATACCTATTAACATGTCTTTAATCCTAATAGCGTTAAGCTACAAATTAACCCAAGTGGCAAAACCACATATAATCAGTGAACCTTTTATAAGGACACAAAAAACCTTGTACATTTTATCTAAAAACAAGATGTATATCAAAAAAAATGTTTATTAAATTAGTTGACACACCCCATGACTAAAGGCATATGAATTGCCTCATGCGGCTGTATTGCGACTGACCGGTACATTTCTGTCCGGTCACAGTGAAGGATGAGTTCTGTCACTGACGTGATGTGCATGACAGCAAATACGTCAGGTTATGAATACATAATTTGCCAACTCAGCCTCAATGCCTGCACATCCCCGCCCTGAAGAACGCGGTTTACAGCACGATCAGATAAATATTGTATAAATCCGGATTCTGCCACCTAATAAACAATCTGATGGAGGGTTCTTAGTTTCCCAGCATAGATCCGGCTTTCGGAACAATTCCTCCTTTAAATTTAAAAGGAATCGATACTATTGAAACTCCGTTATTATGCTGAACGGCAAAATGAAGATGAGGACCGGTGGTGTAGCCTGTATTGCCGGATTGCGCAATAAGATCTCCGGCTTTAACATACTGTCCCAGCTTCACAACCTGTGAATTAGCCTTAAGGTGAACATATATTGTCATTGTACCGTCGCTGTGACTGATGCGGATATAATTGGCCTTTCCATGTGCCGCTGGATCAAGACCTGCCTTTGTGAAATGCATTTTCATATCCACAATCTTGCCGTCCTTCGCCGCATAAAGAGGAGTTCCGACAGGCATGGAAATATCTACAGCATAGCGATTCTTCGGTCCCTTATGAGAAAACTTTCCACCGTGTGCCTGGGTGACGCGATAGCGTCCCTTGAACGGTATGAGGAATTCATCATTCTTAAGTTGCTCCACCACTGTAGGCGTACCGATTGAAAATTCGCGTGTTAAAGTAAATTCCTTGGTATTATCAATTACATATATATGCCCGAGAGATACCACGGTATTCCCCTGAACCTGAAATATCTTATCGAACTCTATGTCAGTATCTACGGCACTCTCGTCTGAAGCCTTTAAAATTACGGTTATAGGTGAATACAGTCTGTTTTCAATTAAAACCTCCTGTGAAACGGCATCATAGGTTAATAATACGTCATCCTCATGATTTTCATCGAATTCATCTATTTCACCAACATCATAACCGCCTTCGAGACCGTCCTCAGCCGTGTCGGTATAATGCGTAACACCCTTGTCATCAATAAAGAAATATATCTTCCTATCTGCCGCTTCCACTGCCGCTGCAAACACCAGCATAAAGAAAATAAATGCCGTATAACGGGTTATTAAGATTTTACTCAAAATCATCTTCATACATCGGACGGTTGCTGAGATTTACAACTTTAGACTTGTCCTTGACTATATTTTCCTGCTGCAGAACTGATGATACATCAGCGTCACCGCTTCTGCGAATTACTGTAGATCCGTCACCACCCGTTCCATCAGAAGAGCCGGACGATGTGTTCTGCTCTGGGATTCTGTAGGTACCGTCTCCAAACTGACTGGAATTGATAACAGTTGTTGTAGTACCGTTAGGATTTGTAACAACCGAATCATCCGGAATATCTTCATATGAGAAATTTCCTGAATTTCCTCCGGCTGATTCCTCCTGTGATGCAAAATGGGTAACTCCATTATCATCAACATACCAGTACACCTCACCGCCTGCCATTGCACATGATGAACAGAGCATCCAAAAAAGACAAAAACATCCTACATTCCATCCAGTCATTTTGTATTCCTTTTCAATTTCATCATAACTGCATCCTCCCGGCTGCCGTCGGCGCATCTATAATAGTTTTTACGGTTACCGACAGCAAGATAACCGCATCTGGCATAAAGAAGCAAAGCTCTTTCATTTGAGGCCCTGACCTCAAGAAATGAACTATCGCACCCTTTCCTATCGAGAATATCACAATAGGCATTCATAAGCGAGGTACCGATACCGCGATCCTGATACAAAGGATCTACAGATATATTTTCAAGCTCTGATTCTGGTTCAAGAACAGAATATACTAAAAAACCCAAAAGAAAGCCCGTCTCGTCGAGATAGCCAAGCACAGTTCTCCTGCATCCGCAATTGAAACATTCCCTAATCAGATTGACTGTCCAGGGGGAAATCTGGGCAGCGCTTTCGATCTCCGCCATTCTTTCTATGTATTCGGAAGAGAGGATTTCAACTCGACCTTGCATGCAGCACCCCTGAAGCAAGAATAGAATTCCATAATGTCTTTTTACCTTTATATCCAATGATACACCTGATACCGGAATTCCTTAATGAACTTTGAGGATCAGTAACAAGAACCACATCACCGCTGCGCAAATTCAAATCCTCACAAAGTTTAAAATCAGGAAGCAGTATCAGCAAATCTTCAATCCATGAAGGCACCGGACCGGCAACAACGAGACGACCTGAATTTACGTCCGGCTGTCCGCTGCTTTCTTCATCGCAGCATCCTGAAGGATTACCGTATATTTTTTCGCCCATGAGGTACATCAAAGTTTCAAGGCTATTCACTCAAGTACTCCTATCAACCAAAGAAATAATAGGCAAGACAAACAGAAGCGACCATGGCAACAAAATCAGCAGTCAGACCGCACGCTATGGCGTGACGAACCTTTGTAACACTCACAGATCCGAAATAAACAGCTATGACATAAAACGTCGTTTCCGTAGATCCCTGCATTATTGCAGAAAGTTTACCCTGAAAAGAATCTACACCATATGTATTTATCACGTCAATCATCATTGCACGCGCACCTGAACCGGACAGAGGTTTTGCTATGGCTACCGGTAAGGCATCCACAAATCTGGTATCGGTCAAAAACATGGATACGATATACCGAAATGAATCAAGGATCAAATCAAGAGCTCCGGAAGCTCTAAAAAAGCCTATGGCAAAAAGCATCGCCACAAGAAAAGGAAGAATTTGCAGGGCTGTATCAAAACCTTCCTTTGCACCCTGAACAAATACTTCAAAAGTTTTTACTTTCTTGATCATGGAGAATGCAAAAACAGAACCTATAAGAAGCATCAGAATAAGGTTCGCCACAAGTTTAGATTGTTCAGAAAGCTCAGAGCCTGCGTAAACACCCCATGCAATCACAGATGCGGTCAATGCAACAAGCACTGCAAAACTTATAAAAATAGGCAGACGCAACAGAGGTATTTTCTGAATAACGGCTGTAACCAGAAATCCGGCAACCGTTGATGCAGTAGTGGCCAGCATTATTGGAACAAAGACCTCCGCCGGCGATGAAGATCCGAACTGTGCCCGGTAAAGAAACACTGTAACAGGAAAAAGACACACAGATGAGGTATTTAAAACAAGAAACATAATCTGGGCATTGCTTGCTGTATCCTTATTAGGATTTAAATCCTGAAGATCTTTCATTGCTCTTATACCTAGCGGAGTTGCAGCATTATCAAGCCCGAGCATATTGGCTGAAAGATTCATTGTAACCGAGCTTATAGCCCTGCTTCCCGGAGGAAGTTCCGGCATAATTGCTCTAAACAGGGGGCTAAGGGGACGCGCTATCAGATCCATAATGCCGCAGGCCTCCATAACTCTGCAAATTCCCAGCCATGCGCAAAGAAGTCCTGACAGTCCTATGGATATTTTCACAGCACTGTCAGCAGATGAAAAAAATGCATCCATCATACTGTTGACAATTCCTGCATTGCCTAAAACTAGATGTACACAGGACGCCAGAACAGACAGAATAATAAGTGCTGCCCAAATAATATTAAGCATATAACCCCTCAGATATACTTTGAGACAATTTTATCATCAAAAAAACAGATTTAGAAAATATGACGCTTCCGCCCGTCAGCAGTTTCTCGCTATAACTGTCGCAAAGCAGGACATAACTTTAAGAGAATTCTAAATCTGAAGCAATTCTGTTAAATAATAAAAAATATGAAATACCTTTCCTGAAAAAGAAAACCCGCAACCTATATAAAGTCGCGGGTTCATAAAAAAATTTCTAAAAAACTACGGACGATTGCCCACGAATACTACAACAACCTTATCATTGCCCTTTTCGCGAACAAAGGCATAATACGGACTCTTTGGCTTGCTGATCTTCTTATGTGAACCCTCTGCAACGGCAGGATGAGCCAATCTGAAATGATTCAGTTTACTCCAGTGCTGATACAGATCCTTGTATTCAGGCTTATTCAAATCACCCCAGTTCATATCAGAACGAAGAGCCTGGTCCGGATATCCTCCATCAGGCATAAGTCCTCTTCCGGACTCATCACCATAGTAAATCTGGACCTGTCCCGGCAGCATAAGAAAACTGTTGGCAGCTCTCTTTTGCAGAGTAAAATCCTTGAAATCACCCCAGAACATCTTCGTATCATGAGAGGATATATAACTTAACCCATTGAAATGAGGATCATTACTGATCAGTTTGGCATAATTTGAATACGTCACATCTGCATCCGCCATACACTGTGCCAGTTCAAAGGACTTACGCTGATAATCGAAATTGATCAGAGAATCAAAGCCGTTCTTGTAATACAGATCATCATGAGACAAACCGTGATCCCAAACTTCACCAACCATAAACAGCGGCAAATCATCCAATTTCTCTGAAGCATGCTCCTTCTTCCATTCCTTGAGAGCAGCTGAAGCAGACTGATTCAGTTTTTTCCAGGCCTGTGCCTGAACATGCTTAACAGTATCGCAACGTAAAGCATCAATACCAAAATTGCGGACCCAGTAGGTATGCCAGCTGACAAGATAGTCAAGAACGGTAGCGTTACTCAACTGTTTTGCCCTGGTATCCTTCTTATTCTTAAGGAACTTAGGCAAATCAACAGGCTGCTTGCCTTCTGTAATAAAATCAGGAAGACCTGCAACACCCATATTCTGATCATCATTACCAGGTGCCTGATGATGAGGGAAACCAGCTCTTATCCACTTGTTGCCCCACCAATCCAGCCAGTTTTTGCTGTTATAATCCATGAACTGCGAATATGCCTGCCAGTTTGCCATATTCTTAGGTTTGTACTCAGCCCATTTCTTAGGCAGATCTCCAGTGTTTTTTGCTACATCCTCAAGTCCGAAATCCTGCAGATCGGCAAGTGTAGCATAACCAGGATGATTCATTACGGTGTCTACAATTAACCTAATACCTCTCTTGTGGCATTCCTTGACAAGATTTTTCAAATCTTCATCTGTTCCGTAGTTAGGATCAAGCCGTGTAAAATCTGCAGCCCAGTATCCGTGATATGAGAAGAACGGGAATGAATGATTCTGATCACCGCCTCCGATATAGCCATGTGACTGCTCAACCATCGGAGTTATCCAGATTGCATTTATGCCGAGATTCTTCAGGTAATCAAGTTTCTGGATAATACCTTTGAAATCGCCTCCGTGGAACGTTCCGATTTCATCCTTTCCGTCCTTGAAGCGTCCGAAAGAGTAGTCGTTTGACTTATCACCGTTATTGAATCGATCTGTCAGAAGAAAGTAAACAACCGCGTTATCCCAGGAAAACGGCTTAATTTTCTTACTTTCCTCCGTTGCTGGTTCAAGAAGCACAAGACCTTCAGCCGATGCTCCCGGAGTTACTTTAACCTTTCCGCCGGTCACCTTCATAGTTGCACCGGTATATGCATCTCTGAGCATAGTTCCGTTCGGCCAGACTCCTGCAACATCAACGGTCACAGGACCACCGCGATAGGTAATACACTTTGCTTTAGGAACCTCTCGCTTTACCTCAACCACGCCTGTTGTTGCACGGATTGCCTTAATTGTAGGAGACTTAGGGTTAAACATGCTGAGGCTGAAAGTATAATTGCCTGGCAGCATAATATTCATTTTAAAGGTCTTATTCTGTGCACATGTCGTGGCCTTTGTGGTTTTACCGAAAAGGAGCTTACCGTCAGCGCCAACATCAGCAACAAAGGAGTTGGCACAGGATTTTTTCTTATCAGAAATAAGAATCTTGTGCTCACCTTTAGTCAGAGCAACTGTGGCATCAAACATGTAGTTAAGATTGGCATTTTTCTGAAACTGCGCACTCTGAACCAATTTACCGTCTACATATACATAGACAGGATCGCTGAATTCAAAGGAAGCGGCTGCATATGCATTTGACACAAAGCCGGCAGAAGCTGCAAAGGTCAAAGCGGCAAGAGATTTTAGTTTGAACATGATCATTTTCCTTACGTAAAGATACAGAAATTCTAGATTAGTTCAACAACAAAATCAGTGAACTTGATTATGAAATTGAATCATAAACGGCTACAAAGAAAGCACTCAAGCCGCAAAATATCACTTTGCATTCAGATCTTTATCCAATACCGGTATTTTATGATTCCATGCAAAAAACAGCTGAAAATCTCCCGGATGATTTATTCCAAATAAGCAGAACTCGCCGACATGGAATAATTATTGGCTGGGGTTCAGATCAGCCCCGCTGCCGCCTTGGCATCCTCTAACCAGGTGATACTCATGGTTTTGTGTCCGTACAGTGACCTGCGTTGCCTCTGAAATGCAATTTCTACCGGAAGGAACATCCAAGCCTGAGTTCAACGGTCTGATCCACACAGTTCCAACCGGAACTTGCAAAGACTCTTTATAAGCGAGAACCATAAACTCAAACTAAAGAAATCAGACTGACATGCAAAAATATTTGTAATATAATTGCGGTTACTTTAAGGAATGAGAATATTCTCCGAATGAACAAACTAATTTGTCTTATCCCGCTTTTATTCGTATTTAATATCTGTGGAATTTCTCAGCAGGCACTGGCCGACAATCAAATATCATCAAATTCAGTCGGTGCCGGCAAAACAGCGGATCCAAACAGTGAAAAGTTAAAAAAAGTTAAAATCATGGAGAACTACTATCTGAAAAGAGGCAGGACTCCGGAGGAAGCTTTAAAGGAGGCCTGGGAATCAGTCAACTCCCAGGAAATAAGAGACAAACTTAGAAAAGAAGGAAAGATAACAGTCAAACCTGTTAAAATCACCGCCAGTACCAATGTTCCAAAAAGTATAGCGGACATTCAGCAATCAGCACAAAGATCATCACGCAGGATTGATATGGTTGTTGTACAGAAATCCCTGCACCAAATGTATCTCATCAAAAACAACAAGATATTGAAAAAATATTTTGTTGCTCTGGGAAAAACACCAAAAGGACACAAACAGTATCGAGGGGACAACCGCACTCCCGAAGGGGATTACATTCTTGATTACAAAAGTGTAAGCTCAAACTACCTGCTGTCAATTCATATATCCTACCCTAACGATATGGACAGAAAGTCAGCAAGAATGCGAGGGGTTGATCCTGGAGGAATGATTATGATCCACGGTCAGCCGAACAATATCGGCTACTCTGAAGATGAGGATCGCGAAGGAGAGGTCAACGTGGACAAGTTCGTCCAGCCTTCAAACTGGACAAACGGCTGCATTGCTCTTCTAAATAATGACATGGCAGAAGTTTACGGAATGATTGAACCGGGAACACCGATAACCATTCTGCCGTAGGATTTACTGTTAAAGGAGTTTGAAAGCATCGCTGCCCGCAGAGCGCTTGCGGCTCTTTGCCCTGGATGACTTCTCCCTGGTTTCATCACCATCATTAGTGCTGTCTTCATCATTAACCAGCTTCAGTTCAGGATTTTTCTTGTCGTTTTTCTTTTTAATATTCTCGCTCTGATGATAAAAAGGATCATCAGGCAAACCTATATAAAGGCTGGATGAAGGATTAAGCAGTCCGTTGATCGCCCCCATAGGAACATACACATCCTTGACCTCACCGTTGAAGCGCGCTGTAAAATCAATCCCATCATCTGAAATATCAAGCCTGCCTAAAGCATCAGGAGAGATATTGAAACAGATAGTTTTGGATTCCGGAACAATAAAAGTCTTGAACTCTTTTTCAAACGATGCGCCTATGTACGGTGCGTTAACTTCAATGTAAACCTTCTCGCCGTTATCGACAAAATAGTTATAATACGCCTTGAATATATACGGTCTTAATGGTTTTTTCATAAACTTAAATCTCCTCCAAGAACAGTTCAGCTGTTTTTCTGGATACTCTCAACCAAGGCTCGCTGATTTATCTCGTCATTAGTCAAAGACCCTCTGAACGATTCCTTGCTGAACAAGGTATTCATATACTTCTGCCAAAGTTTTCCAGATGAACCTGTCAGATTAACATTCATCATCGGCAAACGCCATAACAGCGGAGCTACGTAACAGTCGATAATCGAAAATTCGTCACTCATAAAAAATTCAGTACTGCGGATCGCATCTGTGGTCGATATTAAAGTTTCCTTTAAGTCCTTTATGGATTTTGTATCCTTGGGATTTGATATTATTTTATCAGCCAAAGAATACCAGTCCTGAGCAATTCTATACAAAAACAGTCTTGTTTCAGCCCTGGATATAGGAAAGACAGGCATCAGAGGCGGATGAGGATATCTCTCATCTAAATACTCCAGAATAATAGACGGATTGTAGATAACTAAATCCCTATCAACAAGAGTCGGAACTTCACCATAAGGATTACAGTCAAGAAGTTGCTTATTCACACAATTGGAATCTACTTCAATCAAATCGAATGTTACATTCTTTTCCGACATAACAAAACGAACCAAATGGCTATAGATGGAATTTGAATGAGAATACAACGTGATTGATAAATGCCTACTTGCAGCCGATACCATCATTCCTCCCTTCTTTCGTCATTGATATAAAACGTAAACCGCCAAGAACTTGTACAAAAAAGCAATAAAACTGAGTTGCAAAATTCGATCTAATCGATAAGGGCTAAACCGACCGCCTCACAACCGAAAATGATGAATTCAACATCACTGACTGCCGCATAGCTGAACAATGAATCCCTGATCCTTCAGTTGCTGAACAACAGGTTTTGAACGTAAGGTCAAAATTTCGTATGCCCTACAGGATTTGTCAGTTTTCAGACTGCGTCACCCTATGTTATTAAGCAACATCCATAACTGGTTGAAGAGCACCATAAACTTACAAATACAGTTAAAACCATAAAGAATAAATTATCACTTCTGTTTAATTATTAGTGCAAATAAAGTCACAATTCAAAAGATTTATTCATAAGGCAAACCGGCAGATTAGAATCAGTTGTCAACTGTTGAGAGCTATAACCTGAAGTTAATCTGTTTCTTCAAAAAACACGTAGGGAAACATGAAAGAATGAAACATAACACAAATCCAAAATAGCTATGCTCAAGAAAAGTAAAGGTATTATGACTTTGGAAGAAGTAAAATCTTAAAATATATCTGCGTGCCCAACTCATTCCTGGAATAATAAGTATCCTGACATTCCTTAAAACCGCACACTTCAGGACGCGAAAATGCCTAAAATTAAGTACAGTTCCTTCCGGTTAGTATATGCCCGGATTTTATCAATGCCAGCAAATCAGGCTGTAACATTGCCACAGATATCATGTAAAGAACTGCATCAGCAATCTGCTGCAAAATCAGGAAGAAAACTGTCTAACCGCCTGTTAATCTGAGATAAGTTTGTAAGAATCCCCTGCTTCTTTTATGCACGGGAGAATGTCGGACAAGCAAGCTTCACAAACCGGAAGTTCCAATAAAATAAAACCCGGCACTGCCGGGTCCAAGAAAAAACGATATATATATAATTAACGCTTTGAGTACTGTGGGCGTTTGCGAGCCTTGTGCAGACCGACTTTCTTACGTTCAACACAACGAGCATCTCTGGTTACAAAACCAGCCTTACGCAAATCAGCACGAAGTGATTCATCGTAAGCCATCAGAGCGCGGGTGATGCCTAAACGAATAGCACCAGCCTGTCCTGAAGCTCCACCACCCTTAACAGTGATATAGAAATCAAACTTATCTGCCATCTCAACTAATTCCAGAGGCTGACGAACAATCATTCTGGAAGTTGGGCGACCGAAATACTCATCAAGAGAGCGCTGATTAATAATTATGTTGCCAGATCCTGCCTTGGCAAAAACACGCGCAGTTGAACTCTTGCGACGACCAGTGCCGTAATACTGCTGACTATTTACCATATCAATGTCCCCCGATTAAATGTCTAATACCTTTGGCTGCTGAGCTGCATGATCATGCTCTGCACCAGCATAAACCTTTAACTTCTTGAACATTGCACGACCCAAAGGTCCCTTTGGCAACATACCGCGTACAGCTGACTGGATTACCATTTCAGGCTTATCAGCAATCATAACACTGAATGGAAGAGACTTGATTCCACCAGGAAAACCTGAATGAGAATGGTACATCTTATCAGTGAATTTCTTACCGGTTACACTTACCTTAGCAGCATTAATAACGATGATATAATCACCGGTATCCATAAAAGGAGTGTATTCTGGCTTGTGCTTACCACGTAAACGAGAAGCAACTTCGGCTGCAAGGCGACCCAGGGTCTTGCCCTCAGCATCTACTACGTACCAATCACGCTTAATTGTGCTTGGTTTAGCAATATAACTCTTCATTACAGTTATTACCCATATATGACTGTTAAAAAATAGCAATAAAATTGCAAATCCTAATGATCGCAATGCACCCCTTCAAGCACATCTAGATCCGTTGTACCTAACATTACAACAACAAAAAAGTGGGTAGGCTGATTATACATAAAAACCAAGAAAATTCAAAACTGATTTTGTGATCAATTTAAAAATAAAATTCCTGTCAAAACAACCGACTATTGACAGCGTGAAACCAAACTCACAAATCAAATCAGAATATGATCCGGTACCGTTAATCTTCTATCTTTCTTTATTAAAAAACACAACATTTTATTTTCTCTGCTGTTAATCCACTCTGACTCTACAGCACACCACCAAAGTATTAAAAAACAGCCGGCAGTCCTGCAAACATTAACGATGAAGGGTGTCTTCAGCTACAGTCACGTCCAGTTCCCGCAGTACGCCTTCCCTGAGAACCTCTATTTTGATATTTGAATTCGGTTCAGTTTCAGCAATTATATCCATTGCCATCTGTGCGTTGGTTATTTTTTCTCCGTTCAGGGTAAGCATTATATCTCCTACTAGAATTCCTCCCTGCTCCGCCGGTCCTGCAGGTGCTACTTTCTCTACAATGAGACCATGATTAGGACCTAAATTTAGAAGATTTGCAGTAACAGAATCAACATCGACGGTTTTTATACCAAGGTATCCTCTGATCACTCTTCCCTTATTCACCAAATCAATCATAATTCTTTTAGCAAGGGGATACGGAACGGCAAACGCAATATCATTTCCCTCCTGGTTGCTGCCATTGGAATAAGTGCCTGAATTTATGCCTACAAGCTCTCCTAGTGTATTGATTAAAGCACCTCCGGAATTGCCTACACCGACATAAGCATCAGTCTGAAGAAGATCCTGTCTGCCATTGGAATTCGGCCCCATTGTTCCAAGTCCTGAGCGCCCCTTGGCACCTATTATACCCATAGTGACGGACTGACCGACATTAAAAGGATTTCCGATAGCAAGAACAACGTCGCCAACCTTTGAAACTCTGTTGTCATTCTGCGGAATTACAGGAAGATCCTCAGCTTCAATTTTGAGAACCGACAAATCAGTAAGTGTATCGCTTGCAACAAGACTGGCATCAAAAATTCGTCCGTCCTGAAGGGCGACAATAATTTCCTCTGCATCAGCAATAACATGGTAATTAGTCAGAATGTATCCCTTGGCGCTCATGATAACACCCGAACCCAGGGAATCAGGCTGGAGGGATGTTTTTCCGGTATCAGTATCTATTCTATTGATTTTAGTATATACATTAACAACAGCCGGAGCCGCTCTTGATACAGCATCATGATATGACGCCGGAGCAAGAAGAATATTAAAAATATAAGATAATGAGAATGCTCCGTTAGTCACAGACGGAATACAAACAATCATTAAAAGACTGACGAATAATCCTAATAAGACAGCTTTAGCAATATATTTGAGTAAATTCATAAGATTAAAACAAACTCTTTAAAATTCAGTATGAATATATTTTATCCTAATTGCCGAATTCATTCATTAGTTAGCAGATTTTAAACTGACATCAAAACCGGATCCGGATACGAAAAGCCCCCCTAATTGCTAGGGGGGCCTGAGTTTGTTTTCTTTTTAAAGGCAGAATTAACGGATTATTATATACATGTTCATTCTTCCGCGGACAACATTAAGTGCCTGTGTTCCCTTACTCTTTGAAAGAATCCTGTTCAAATCATCCACAGAACTAACAGATTCACGATTAACACCTACAATGATATCGCCTTTCTGAAGACCGTAGCGCGCGGCATTTGACTTTTTGTCAATTGATACAATTTCCACACCCTTAACCTTTCCGGTAGCTGTTTCAAGTTTAACTCCGTCAAAGATAGAATTTACTTCCTTATTGGATGATTCAACTGTCTGACTCTCCGCTTTCTTGAGTGTAACATCCTTGGTTATCTCCTTGCCATCGCGAATGATTCCGAGAGTAACCTTTGATCCGGCACCTATAGTTGCTATACGGGCTCTGAGTTCGTTAAAGGACGATATTTTGTGACCATTAATCGAAATTATGATATCGCCAGCTTTAATACCCGCCTCCTCTGCGGCAGATCCCTCCATTATCTGGTTAACAAAGGCACCCTTATTCTGCTGCGCTCCGAACTTTTCAGCAAGATCCGGAGTAAGCTCACCTCCCATTATGCCAAGGAAACCGCGTCTTACTTCACCGTATCTAATCAGCTGCTCGGTTATGCTTTTTACCATATTAGACGGAATAGCAAAGCCAATACCAACATTTCCGCCGTTTGGTGCAATGATGGCTGTATTTATTCCTATGAGATTGCCCTTTAAATCAATAAGTGAGCCGCCGCTGTTTCCCTGATTGATTGCAGCATCTGTCTGAATATAGTTTTCAAACTGGTTTCCGCCACCGTCAACAGAACGTCCAAGAGCAGAAATTATTCCGTATGTAACAGTATGACCAAGACCAAAAGGATTTCCGACAGCAATTGCAAAATCACCTATCCGAAGTTCATCTGAATCGGAATATGCAACCGCATGCAGATCTTTTCCTTCAATCTTCAGCAGTGCAACATCAGACTGCGGATCTGCACCTATCTTTTTGGCATCAAACTGACGACCGTCATGGGTTGTTACTGTTATCTTTTTAGCTTCATCTATGACATGATTGTTAGTAACGATATAACCCTCTTTAGCATCTACTATCACACCTGAACCAAGAGCTTTAAACGGTCTTTCGTATGAACGACGGCTGTCGAAAGGATCAAAATCGAAGGGATCACCAAAGAAGAAAGGAACATTGCCACCGCCAACTTCCTTACTGCCCTCCACATTTATGGTTACAACTGCCGGAAGAACTTTATCTATGATGGGAGCCAGAGATGGAACTGAACTTGAATGTGATGCAGTTGCATCAATAAGAGGTAAAGCTTCAGCCCAAACACTACCGTTAAAACCAGAAATAACACCTGATAGTATGCAGACTGATATAATTTTCCTTAAGTTAATCATTTTACTCTCCTTAATCATAATGTGATTTGCCACACATTATGAGACTGGAGAATCAATGAATAGTTCCCGAAATTAATCCTCGTAATCTTTTGGCTGAACAGAAGGACTCCCCATGGTCAATTTTGCAGACGACTTTTTGAGATCTTTCAAAGATTCAAGAGATGAAATAACCTTTGGATCATTCTGATTGTCCTTGGACAAAGATGAACTAATATCCTGAGACATATCGCCAAAATGCTGAAGAAGCTTCTGATACTGATCATCAAACTGCTGAAAAAGAAAAGCAGTTTCAGAAAGATGATGTTTCATTTTATTTCTAAGATCACCTAGTTCTAGTTTAGCTTGTTCAAGGTCACGCTCTGCATCACTTTTTCTGGCAAAGCAGTAATGACCGAATAATATTCCTAAAATAAAAATAAGAACATCACAAACGATAATAATCAACATTACAAAATCCTTTGATATACGCAAATTTAATGAAAGCAGTATTATTCTGCGAAAAAGTATTTTTCGCTGCTTAAAAGGCAATCACTGACAAGTTTTATGATCGACAGTCATATCCACACCAATCAATATACCTTTATTATTTAATGAACTGTTAAAACCAAGCATTCCTTATTTGCTTTTAATACTAAACCCCGTCTATTTCCAAACGCTCCACTAAAATCGGAATTAACTTTCAGTTTCCTTTCTATACCGCAACACAACACTACCAGCAAGCAGATATGCAGGATAAAGAAACAAGATTTACAACTGGAAGCGGGCGGTATTTTTTTAAAGAGCGAAGCTTTTTCAACAGAGTGCTGAATAATATACTTCATTTTATAAGATTCTTTGTTGATCTGTCACAAAACTTAAAGAATTGTTCTAAATAAAATCTAAGATACAGTAGCAACTGTCTTGTAACAGCAAAAAAAAGGTTCTCTATAAATTTTAGTTGGATGGTTAAATCTTAGACAGCTCCTAAATTAAGAACTGTGAGGATATTTAAAGAGGTAGTTTATCCTTATAAAATATGAAATTAGAACAACAAAATAAGGAAA
>JAEEOK010000032.1 GCA_016284235.1 Succinivibrionaceae bacterium | reverse complement strand
TCCTTATTTTGTTGTTCTAATTTCATATTTTATAAGGATAAACTACCTCCTTAAATATCCTCACAGTTCATAATTTTGGAGCTGTCTATGATTTAACCATCCAACTAAAATTTATGGAGAACCATAAATTCTAAGATCTAAATTTTTTCTGATTTTATCTTTAAGAAGATAAAGAGCCTCGGGCGGTGTAATTCCAAGATATGTTCCCGTCAGAATTCTGATTTTAACACCGCGGGCGGAGGCCTCGGCCAGATCATCAATTAACTGATTTATTCCGGAAACCATAAGAAATGAAACGATAATGTCAATTCTTTCGGCATTACGGATGGAACTCCTCAGATAGTCGAGAAGATGTTCTTTAGCAGGCGTATCACCGGTAAGTCCGAACTGGTAAACCGGAAATTCGCCCGGAAGCTTCAGCATTTCAGCTGCAGGAGCAGGTTGAGCCATTTTTCCCTTGCATGATCAGGTCTGATATCTTCTGTTGTCCATATTCTGACTGTCTTAAACTCCTTATGGAAGTTTAGAAAATCAACTATGGTTGTTTCTGTAAAATTGGTGAAATAGCGACCGTTTCTTATTCCCTCAAAATCTCCGTACTTGAAGGATGTATATAGAATTCCACCGGTTTTAAGAGCTTTAATAATCTTTTTGAAGACCGCATGGAACTCGCTTCTTTCACAATGCAGTATTGATGCACAGGCCCAGATGCCGTCATATCTGTTTTCTTCGTCAAGTTCGCTGAAAAGAAGCTGTTTTACTTCCTTTCCAAGAAATCCGGATGCATATCTGCACATTTCGCTGCTGCCGTCAGTGGATGTTACGTCATATCCGCGCTCTGAAAAATATCTTGAATCCCTTCCGGAGCCGCAGCCGAAGTCAAGAATGCTTGAACCTGAAGGCAGGAATTCTAAAAACAAATCCTGAATATGAGAAAAACTGAGGGAACATGTGGACTCAGCAAAAGTTTTTGAATTTTGCTGATAGTAGTTTATTGTTTCATTTTCAGCATTCATATTTTTTACTATTGTATGGTTTATTTTCAGGTCACAGGCGCAAACAGAACCGGATATAATTTTCTGCTGCATATGCAAAAGGCGGGCAAACCTGCAAAACAGCAGCACTGAAAAGTCATGACATCATTGCATCAGCAGGCATACTTCCGATTCCGCAGCAACAGCAGATTCCTGGAACCTACTTCAAAATTATGATTGACTTGTCATCGTTATCCTTTCCGGTGAGTCTGCCGCATACGTAGTTTTCCAGCTGCTCCGCAGTCTTCTTCGGATCCTTGCCGCGCAGATCAACATTGGTTGCAAGATCCGCCAGCCACTCGGTCCATCTATCCTCTCCCCTGATAGCTGTTATACTGTCGAATATTTCACGGGAAAGGGCGCGGTTCATCATCATAACCATTACCAGGGAATCCACAATTTTAAAATCAATGCGTCTGCGGATTTCCTTCTCATCCACGTATCTTGGCTCCATAATCGTTCCGTTACGGAAAATATAGTCACCGTAATCATTAAAGCCGAGGGGGACAATATCATAGTTTCCGGTGCATATTGCCGACATATACCTGCCAACCGACGCCGACATTACAAACCAGCCGAAATCAAAACGCTTAATAAGCCAGATGCCGAGGTTTGTATCTACAAGATCATTGGTCAAACCGGCAAAATTAGCCTGAATTGAAACTTCGCTGTACGCATTTTTAAAGGCTTCGCAAATCAGTTTTTCAAGCGGCTGCTTCTTACTGTTGCGCAGGGTTGCATTTTTTCCGTTCTGCTCAATGGCGGCAAGCTCATGAACAACAATATCAAGAGATGAACCGGAACGGTCAATGCTTGTAAGAAGGGATTTGAGTATGGCATTTACTGCCAGACGGCTGCCCTCTCTTGAAAATTCAGCCTTGTCAGATCCGTCTGCCATAGCCACAAGAACCCAGCCGTAAAGATTCTCCACCGCACAGTCGGCATTTCTTGGAAGTCCGTTGTTGGCATGAAGTCTTCCTCTCACGCTGCACATAAGAGATGTCTTTGAAGATGTTTTTGACTCATTTACATAGAGAGTCTTAACATCCCTGAAGGTGTCAGGCTTGTAAAAACGGATGTCACGAGGAGTAGGAATATCGTTCCATGTTATCTGAACGGCATCATCAACTCTGAGAACAACATTGCGGGAAAGGAGAAGAAGCTTGGATCCGCCAAGTCCCTTGGAACGGTACCTGATCTTGAGCATAAACTTTCCCTTCTGGGTCGGCACACCGGAAAGAATCTTCGTATGGTTGTTGTACGACAGCCCTATGGTGTCATGACCTATTACATTCTCAATCTCTATATCCTTGAATATGTCATTGAAATTAACGCGGTACGTCTGCTCAAGATTGGCATTCGGAAGCTGTGCCATTCCGTCGGAATTTTCATTCTCCCCGATTCTTGTTTCCTTGGCATCCGGAACATTGATTGTAAGCTTGGCATTTTTGGTAAGCTTGATCATATCAATCGGAAGTTTGACATTTATCAGAATGCTGATGTCACCCACCTGGCTTGGGAAACCCTTGATGGATGATGTTGATTTGCTGTAGTAGAGTCCGAAAGCATCAAGACCTATAAACTGCAGAGAGCAGTCGACAGGAAATATAGCCTTCAAATCAAGATTATATTCACGGTTGATAATTCCGTCAGGGAAAATAATCTCATCCCTGTCAAACAGAAACTTGTACTTGTTGTAGAAACGCGGATGCTCGTTTTTAAGTTTGTTTACACTGGCCTGCAGTCTGTTGTTTGAATTCTCCGAGTGGATGAAAAGATAGTTTCTGTTGTTATCACCCTCCTTGGTGCGAATGGTATTGCGGATCGGAACATTGTGATCAAAATGCACTGTAATCAGAACAGACTTGTCACGTGTGAAACTGATGCAGCAGCTTTCCGTGAGCTTGTAGCGGCTGTTCTTCTTCACCTCATTAAGATAAAGAGCGTCAACCATGTACTCGGCATTGGAATTGTTAACAAACCACTCTCCCCGCTCAAAGGAAACATAGGCAACAGTTGCAAGATCACTGCCGGTGGCAAATTCAAGAGGTTTTCTTTCCGGATCCAGCAGCCATTTTGAGATCTTCTTGCCGTTGAAGCCGACAAACCTGGTACTTGTGAGAACATACTCGTCTACATTCATCTGACGGTAGAAATAGAATATCGGAAGAGGCTCCTGAATTCTGGTATGACAGAACGGACACTCGGTAACCCCCTTCTCGTAGACAAACCATCCGTGCTCGCAGGTCATGTTTGAGCACGGAACCAGCAGTTCATAGGTGTTGGTCAGAGCCGTTGCCCATTCATCCGCCCTCGGTCTGAGTTTAGGATTATGAAGTCCGTCTATGAAAGCACGCTCAAAAAGAGACTTGAGAAAGGATCCGCACAGGGTATACGGAGTCTTGCTCGGATCACCGCACTCCCTCTCGGCAGGATAGAGATCATTGACATTTACCCTGTTCTCGTGATTTGTAGGATGCTCTATAAAAAGCGCCCTTTCACCCATAATCAGTTCCTCATCCTCATCAGGATCAAGATCATAGACCTTTCCTCCCCTTAAAGGATGACGGTTGAGCAGATACATGTAAATCAGAGTTGCAAGAGCATGGCAGTCGGTGTCGATGCTCGGAAGAACTCTGTTCGGATCCGTCAGGGAAAGATGCTGGGTTGCAATTACCTCCGGAGCAATAAAGTCAGACGTTCCCATAACCTCGGGATTGAATTTTCCCGTAACAACAAGACCGTCCAGATCGATAATTGAAATCTGACCGGTCGGCGGATCTATCAGGACATTCTTGTATGAAAGATCCGAATGTGCAAGACCTGCTGCATTCAGGCGCTTCACGGCCTGCGCGATTTTCTGACAGGCTACAACATATCCCTTCCAGTCACCCCGCTCTCTAGGATCCAGAAAACGCTGGTTGCGGATTGAGGAAAACCATTTTCCCTCCTTCTCCTTGCCCTTGATGCCTCCGGAATCATTATCCTGGCTTCCGTGCTTGAAGAAAAAGCAGTTGCGGTAGGTCGGAGAGACCAGACCGATTTTATTATTGTGAATAAGAACCTTTGTCGGCCAGCAGTAAAGAGGCTCCCAGTATTTGCCACCTTCGTTGTTGAAAATGCTTTCTCTGTAGGGACCGACTATTGTGGCAAGACGATCCAGGAGTTCTGTCTGATCCTTTGATGAACTGCGGTAGAATGCAACAACGTAGGATCTGTCGGGACTGAAATAAACATCCTTCATTTCTCCCTTGCCTATGATCTTTGAATCTTCAAATTCGACTATTGAGCCGTCGAGCGCCTTAATTTGAACAATCATCTAAATCACCTAAAACACTACAACCAGAGTTCTATCATCATGATTTCCGATAGACCAGAAATCCAGATAGGAAAGCAGTTGCTTTTCAATTTCATCATTGCATCCGTAAAGGAACACCTCTTCGGAAAGTTCACGGTAGAACCTGAGCCAGTTACGCGAGTCATGAAGGTTTCGATCCGATTCAAACTTCGGATCGCTCACGCCGTCAGTCATAAGAATCAGAGCGTCAAAATCCCTTACAAGATTGATAAGAACACGTCCGCGGATATTGTCATCTGCGGTTATGCCGTCGGTTGTAATGAACCTGGTCTCACCGAAATACTTGCCTTCATCAGGATTACAGAGAACCGCGGCATAATTATCCTTGTTGTTTACAAGTGAAATAGCTCCGTCACCTACATTGTAGGTACAGATAATCCAGTGATGACTGATTTTTTTGAATACCGAGATGAGACATGTTGTCGAGAAATCTGTTATTCTCGAGTGTGTCACCTCCTCGGTCAGATTCTCAAAACTCATAAGTGAGGATGAGATTATCTTCTTAAGAGGCGGAACCATTATATCCGCAGCGTTCCTGTAGAACTTTTCATCATCACAGTCATCGGCATATTCCCCGGTAACCTTCATCATCTGGGCATCAAAGGAGGTCTGAGCAAAGGTTTCAAGAAAAACTCTGCCAATCTCTTCGCACAGAATTCTTGAACCCTCCCTTGAATACCTCGCAGATCCTGCACCGTCAGCAACAGCGCATACATACCATCCGGTATCCCTGTCAAAAAGGATCCTGAAATCATCGTCGCGGGGTTTGCCGTCATACGCGTGGGACCGGCCTCTTGTACTGGCCGCTACGACATTCTTAAGTTCGCTCTTCTTGTACATATCTACAATCAGGGAGGCGCTGTCGGTATTGGTTTTAGGGAAAATCAAATCCTCCGGAGGATCTACATACTTCCACAAGGTTATAACATTCAGATTAATCATTTTGGAAAAAGGAGAACCCTTCAGATTAAACTGAAGTCCGATCTGAAATGTACCGAGATGGTTGGGAACACCTTCAATAATGCAGGTATCCTTGTTGTATCTGAGTCCCGCCTCCTCAAGTCCCGTGATCTTGAACGAGCCGAGCGCTGATTCCGGGATGATGGAACGGACATCATAATAATAGGAAATATTCACAATCGCCTGCTCAAGCTCATTCAGACTGAGGAGTTTGAACAGCATCATATCTTCGTTGACCGATTTGTTCCTTACCTTGCGATCTGCAACTTTGCCTCTTAAAAGGTTATACACTTTGGTATTAGAACTGACTTTTTCATCACCGTCAGCACCGGCCGGCTCGTCATCAAGAGATTCCATAGCCACGCAGACGTTGTTCTGCATGACTTCATCGGATCCGGCCAGATCCAGTTCACTGCTATGAACCGAAAATTCACTCATAAATCATAAACCCCGTAACCGTACAGCTGGCAATTATCCGATAGTACGATTGATATCCACACCAACATCTGAAGATCCAAAATAGGATCTCTTGCCGCAGTGCGGACATACATTAACCTGATTGTTCTTAACACAGAGAACTCCGCCGCAGCTGCAGATACCGATTGCACTCTCATTGCCGCAAATAGGACAGGTAGGATGACCGAAAAGATGATCAGTATTGACTCTCAAATTTTCATATCCGTCTGCCGAAAGAGCAAAATAATCGTCATCAACAGGATATGCACCCTCAAGTTCATAGGCATTGGAGTTTGCAAGACTTTTCTGATATTTGATCAGATAGTAGTTCCTGGTTGTCTGACATCTTGAAAGAATCACAATGTAGTTGTCATCAACAATAACGCCGCTGGGCTGATCAACCTTTTTTACCACGGCATTGGTTACGCTCAGGGATGAACCGTCATGACGCTTTCTGGATACTGAACTGCTGGATGAATTTATTGACTGGGTGATCCAGTCGAAAAACTGTTCAAAGGATTTAGGATCAGTATTTTCAAGCATGTAGACATTATCTGTAAACTGCTTGAGAATTTTGATATCCAGATTGTTGCCGATGGATACCGCAACACAAAGCACCGATTCACCGTATTTCTCACGCCATACCTTCGCAACATCCTCGGTGCGATCCGTAGGATTGCCGTCTGTAAACACAAAAACTATCGGACGCCAGTCACCCTTCTCCTCGTAGGTGTTCTTCTTGACGCACTTGTCAATATCATCCATAAGCATTCTGAAGGCATTGCCGAGAGAGGTGCCGCCTCCTATAGGAAGCTTGACTGTGGTCAGACGGTAGATCTCCTCCATTGAAATAAGTTTGATACACTTACCAGCAAAGGCTATTACTGAAAGCACTGTTGTTTCCAGTGCATAGGGACTCTGCTTAAGCGTTTTTATAATTGTTGCAATGCCCTCCTCTACGCACTTGATAGGCTTTCCCACCATTGACTCTGAACAGTCAATGACCAGATATATAGGCAGTCTACGCATCTTATATCCCTCTTACATTATTTTTATAATTATTTCTTTTTCGCTCAGTTCAACAAAATATTGACATTTCAGAAATCAATATTCCACAGAGTATCTGTATTTAATCTTAAAACATAATTCAGATCATAAATAACTTTATGATCCGCGACAGCAGAACAGAAACTTCAATAATACTGTCGTCATAAAAAATTAAAGTCCCGGATCCTGCTGATCACATAATCCGAATTACGGGAAACTCTACATTGCAGTATTGAGAATATACGTCAGCAGAGTGTTGCTGTCGGTGGTATCCAGATTGGTCACACAGTCCGAGACATTGGCAAGCCACGGATCTGAAACATGCGCATTCTGCCCTGCTATGCACAGAACCAGATTGCCTATGTTTCTCTTTCTCAGCTCGTACAGACCGTCGGTATAGTCATCAGTCGGTTCGCCGTCTGTAAGGACAAAAACAACCGGCCGCCACTGATTGCGGTAGTCGTCTACCTTTGTTTCCAGATCTATTTCCTGAGCAACAAGATTAAATGCCGCCCCGAGCGAGGTACAGCCGTATATCTCCATATTCGGCACGGTAAAGGAATTGATGTCCTCCAGGGGAACAACCATTTCGGCACTGTCTCCGAAAGTTATGACAGACACCAGAACCCGTCCGAAAGTGGACTGATTCCTCAGAAGAGTAGAAACAAAACTCTGCAAACCGTTCTGCAGCGACAGGATCGGTTCACCGCGCATGGAGCCGGAAGTATCCAGCAGAAAGTAAATAGGAAGATACTCCATTAGAACCTCATTAAACACAAAACGGCAGCAATGATTTCAAATCTTATTGCAGGCCGGTGACAATAAAAAAATACGACAGTCTGAAAAAAAGAAAATCAGCTGCGGCGGATCCGGTTTCAGCGGCAGACCGTTTTCACTGCGATGTTTCTTCCCCGCTCTTCACTTCCTCCGACTGTGGTCTGTTTTTCATAAACTTCTCCCAGTATGAATCAACAATGGTGCTGATGATGTGATCCTCGTTGAGAACAGTAATGGTTCTCTGAATCTTCTTGATAACACCACGGTCAAAATCCTTGGAGAAGGCTATTACTCGATCCGTTACTGACTTGTGATTGGACAGATTAACCGAAGCCGGAACAAAGGTGTGGAGAGGAAGATTGCGGGTGGTAAGATAGTAGGCGACCTCCCATTCACTGGCCACTACCGTGTCAAGTTCCCCGCTGAGCAGTTTGTCAAAAAGAATCTGCGGATCCTCGGAATACTCCTTGGTAATGAGAGGATCATCATCAAGTTCCTCAAAATATGAAAACGAACGTATTATGCCCACCACATGAGTGTACAGATCCTTGTATTTAGTCACCGGATTCTTTGCATCCGGCTTTTGAAAGATAAGCTGATTAATGTCGCTTATATACGGATTCCTCGGAAACTGCAATCCGTTAACTGTTGCAAAATTGATGCTCACACCGGCAATGGCATCAATATTGTCATTTTTCAGCTCGGCAAGAGCACGGGATGCCGACATGGGCTTGAATTCAAACTTGAAACCGGACTCACGCCCGATTGTTCTGATTACATCAACATCTATTCCCGTAAGCTGCTCACCATCCTCCTGAAAATAGTTCCACGGGCCCTCCACAGGAATTGCGACAACAAAAAAATCCTTGGAAAAAGCACAGCAGGAGACAACCATCAGTCCAACCGCCACGAATATACGAACTAAATTTTTAAACATTTTCATTCTGAATTTAAGCAACAAATATAAACAAACAACAGACATGCCAGGGGGTAAAGGAGCAAACACGGCACTCTACCCATTAGCACGCAGGGCTATTTTACATTATAATAAAAGTAATTTGGATTTTATGGTGCTGTATCATGTTTTTGTTACCTGTCTGCAGAAAAATTTTGTCCGTGGCTTTTTTTGCCGCGCTGACTGCCGGATGCACTCAGGATGATCTGTATGTGAAAGATTATCTGAAACAGAACGGCATTGTCTTCTGCACCAATTCCAACATATCCAACCTTGATCCTCTTTCCAATGAAATCAATGTAACGTCAGTAACCCTTGCGCAGAACGTATTCAACCGGCTGATCCGGTTCGATTCGGCAAGCAACCGCTACCTACCGGAAATAGCGTCGGAATGGAGCATTTCAGAAGACCGGACAGCATACCGGTTCATACTGAACAGAAATATCCCCTTTCAAAAGACATCATGGTTCATGCCCATGAGAACTCTTAACGCGGATGATGTTCTGTTCTCGTTCGCCCGCATAATGGACTACACCAATCCATACGAGGAGGTGCAGACTCAGGAGAACAGCACCACCCAGGCATCCTACGACATTCTTGATTTCAGACATCTGGTCCAGGCAAAGCAGATCATAAAGCGAATCAATAAAATAGACAGCTACACCGTCGAATTCATCCTGACTTCGCCGAATACCCATTTTCTCGAATTTATTTCCAATACAAACTGTACCATAGAATCAAAGGAATTTTTCGACTCCATACCTGAAACCTCCCAAAAGGAGGAGTATTTCAGAAATCATCCCGTAGGTACTGGACCGTTTACCATCACCGAATTCAAATTCAACGACTATGTAATCCTCAAGCAGAACAAGGATTACTGGAAAAAGGAGGAAATGCCGAAACTGAACAAGCTGGTGATTGATATAACCCCAAACAGGGCCCACCGCATGAACAAGATGATAACCGGAGAATGCCAGGTTACAAATCAGCCCAGCAAAGCCGTTACCAAGCAGGACAACACCAGTCACAACTTTGAGATTCTCGGAAGCGACACATTTGATTCAACCGTGATTTTCTTCAATACCTCAAGAGGCCCCATGGAAAACAGAAAGGTGCGCCATCTCATAGCCTCCGCGGTAAATCACGAGGTTTACGGAAATGTTCTCTACCCTCATGCAGCCATGCTGCCCACAAGTCTTCTGCCGTTTGACGTGACATTCTTTTCAACCATTGCGCACCAGGATATTGCGACGCTGATAAAAAATATGGATGAGCAGGTAAGAAAACGGCTTAGAAGCAACAACATTGTCTATGTATACATCGAACGCAGCAACAGTAAAATGGGATACAACATTTCGCGACTGACACAGCTGATCAGAAGCGATCTGAGTTCTCTGGGCATACGCGCAAGAGTAAGAGAGGTCGATTCAAAAAGTCTGGCAAGACTGGTGTCAAAGGGAGCATATGATATTATTGTGACAAGAGGCGTATACCCTATGAAAATGCCTCTGTACAAGCTTTACGTATCTTTCAGCTGCACCGGAAGCAAGCCGGTAGTCTCCAATTATTCTGCCTACTGCAACAAAGAGCTGACGGATCTTATGGGGCAGTACAGGTATAAAAGTCTGAAAAACATCGATATCGAGCATCTGCAGCAGATTAATTCCCATCTCGAAAAGGATATTCCGATGTTTCCAATCAGCTTTGCCAGTGACTATTTCATCTATCACCGGGATGTGCACGGGCTTAAAAGAGCCATTAACAACGGTCTGGATTTTTCAGAAACATATCTGAGGTAGCAATGCTTGTAATAATCATTAAAAAACTCGGTATGCTCCTGCTGTCATCCATAATTCTGCTGATCCTTACATTCTGGTTCTACATCAGAGCAAACAATCTGGGCAATCAGGATATATTTCTGCAGTTTCTGATATATCTGAACCGGATACTCAGGCTTGACTTCGGCTATTCATCCATGTCTTTCAGACCTGTCACCGAGGAGTTCGCAGAGTTTTTCATCGCCACCTTCGAGCTCTGTCTGATAGCCATGCTTGTATCAGTCACCGTCGGTCTGACCATGGGATGCTTTGCAGCCCTGCACCGGGACCGGTGGATGGACGGAGCTATAACCAATGTGAGCATCTTCTGCTCGTCAATACCGATATTCTGGATTGCACAGCTGCTCATAAGTACCATGGCTGTATCTATTGACTGGGTGCCGTGCTCCGGGCGCATCAGTCTCCTTTATCAGATAAACCCGAAAACCGGATTTATTCTTATTGATACCCTGCTTGACGACAGTGAGTACAGCTTGGATGCCTTTCTCAACGCCTGCACCCATTTTCTTCTTCCTGTTTTCTCCCTTGCAATGCTGCCGACCACGGAAATTATCCGCATAGTAAGAAACTCTCTCTATTCCGTAATGCAGCAGAACTACATAAAGGTCGCCTTCAGCCGCGGATGGTCATCGGGTCATATAATAATCCGCCACGGACTTAAAAACGCAATGCCTTCAATCCTCGGTCAGTGCGGCTCTGTTCTGTTTCTGACATTTACATCGGTGATTATCGTGGAAAACGTTTTCAACTGGCCCGGAATCGGCACATGGATAATCGAGGCCATCAGAAACAGCGATACCAACGTGGTCAACGCCTACCTGGTGCTTATAGGATTTATCTTTGTAATTTTGAATATATTTCTTGAATTCATAGCCGACCTGTCAATAATTTTTCTCAACAGGTATGAAAACGAGCAGATCTCAAAGGTGTAGCAAAATGAACAGGATCTGCAGAATATACACTATTTCAGATAATTCACGGAGGACTGCTTTTCTGTGAAACTAGGCAAACTGAACAAGTTCCGCGGTCTGGATTTTTTCCGCATACTGCGCAGAGACTGGATGGCATGGTATGCACTCTGGTTTCTGATACTCTATCTGATGGTAATTATAATTTCCATCAACTTCTTCAATCTCAATCCCTATGATCAGCAGACCATGGATTTTTTCCGCCCGCCGCACCTTTCATTCTCCTTCAGCAAGGGTTTCAGCAAATTCATTATGGGTACGGATGATCTGGGACGTGACGTATACGCAAGACTTGTATACGGGGCGAGAAACACCTTTCTTTATGCGCTGTATGCTGCAGTCATATCATCTCTTGTCGGGGCGTTCATAGGTTTTCTCAGCGCTATATCAAAAAGCAAAATTCTGCATACCGTCAGGATCCTGATTTCCTCTGTAAGATCCTACACGCCAATAATCATTGCTTTTGCCATCATAACCATTCTCGGACCGAGTCTGAAAAATGCCACGGTGGCAATTACAGTATCCCTCATTCCGCGTTTTACAGCCATCTGCTATGAAATTACCAGCGAGGAACTGAGAAAGGAATACATAAAAGCGGTGATGCTTGACGGAGCCGGAACTTTCACCATGTTCAGACTTTCCCTCTTTCCCAATATCAGAGACGTTCTGATTATTCAGTTCACCAAGCATTTCTCCATGGCAATACTTGATCTGGCGGCCCTCGGATTTCTCGGACTCAGCGCCGTTAATCCGGAACCGGAGCTTGGAACAATGATAGCGGAAAACATGGATATGCTCTATTCCGGCAACTACTGGATTATTGCATTCCCCGGCATTGCAATCATCACCTTTGTTATTGCCATAAATATACTCAGTGACGGCATCAGAAATGCACTGCATAAGGACAATTCGTAATGGCTCTGCTGGATATAAGAAACCTTACAGTAAAAATAAAGACCTCCGAAGGCATACTGACCATCGTCGACAAAGTTAGTCTCACAATAAATCCGGGGAAAATCCTTGCGCTGGCAGGAGCTTCAGGCTCCGGCAAAAGTCTGGTTATGCAGGCAATCATGATGCTCAGAAGGGATAACGTAATCTATTCCGCCGACCGCTTCAAACTCGATGATAAAGATCTCCTCAAGCTCAGTTCCCACCAGCGCCGCAAAATAATAGGCGAGAATATTTCCTTCATTATGCAGGAACCGAAGCGCAGTCTCGATCCGTCTTTAAAAATCAAGACTCAGATTTACGAAGTGATGCCTAAGATCAAATGGTACAGGTTCTTTACCAGGATCAAGAATTTAATCAAAAACACAAAGCGTCAGACTGCCATTGCACTGCTGCACCGAAGCGGTATAAAAGATCACAGCCGGATCCTTAACTCTTATCCGTCCCAGCTATCTGATGTGGAATGTCAGAAGGTTATGATTGCCATGGCTGTAGCCTCTGAGCCGAAAATTCTGCTGCTGGACGAGCCTATTGTCAACCTTGAAATCGCATCAAGATTCCAGGTGCTTAAGCTCCTGGACAAATACAGCAAGAATGACGAAACATCCATAATAATAATATCCAATGACATAGCTTCCATATACAATTTTGCCGACGAGTTCGCCTTCATGTACGCCGGACAGATTGTCGAAAGGGGAACCAGAGAACAGATTTTCAAGAATCCGCGACACCCCTACACCGCATCTCTGATCCGGAGCATGATGGAAATGAATAATCCGGACAATGCTAAAAAATTCATACCGGTGCTGACAGGAAAACATCCTGACTACAAGCATATGCCGATAGGCTGCCGTTTCGGAGCAAGATGCAGATATGCCAAGAGGCGCTGCAACAACATGCCTGAAATAACCATGGGCAAGAACAGTCAGTACCGCTGCCATTTTCCTCTTCCTGACGGAGCGCTGTATTCCGATGATTAGTTCAACTGAAACCCTGATAAGCGTATCCGGACTGTGCTACAGAAATCCGTCATCCTGGTTTACAAGGATGTTCCGTTCGGATTTTATTCTCAAAAATATTACCTTCTCTCTTAATGACGGTGAATCTCTTGCCATTATAGGCGAAGAAAGATCCGGTAAAAGTGAACTTATTTCAGCCATTGCAGGACTTATAACCCCGACCAAGGGAATTATTCTGTACAACGGCCAGACTTACGAAAGCAATCATCAGATGCGGGCACAAAATTTCCGCATGATTTTCCAGGATCAGGAAACTGCATTAAACCGCAAGCTCAGAGTTATTGATATCCTTCAGATTCCTCTTCTCATAAACACCGATATGGCAGAAAATGAACGTGTCGAGCGCATATACAGCACCCTTAATCTTGTGGATCTGCCGGACAGCATTGCAACCAGATATCCAAGTGAACTGTCATACGGACAGATGAAAAGAGTATCATTCGCAAGGGCACTGATTTTAAATCCTAAAGTTATCCTGGCAAACAAATCCATCAGTTCGTTTGATCCGAATCTTAGAGCTCATATCTGCAACATGATCCTCAGACTCCAGAAGGAGAGAAAAATCTCCACCATCATAACTACGTCTGATCTGGAAATCGCCCGCAAAATCAGCGACAAGATCCTGGTACTCTGCAAGGGTGAGGTTGTGGAATTCGGCGATACACGAAAAATTCTAAACAGTTCGCAGAACGAAATAACTCAGAGGCTTCTGAGAAACTACAATAATGAATACAGATTTAAGCGCGACAGTTAAAAAGGTGAATTTTACGACCGTCATTGGACAGTAAAATTTCTTAATGAGGATGTTTATCCTGTTGTTTTTATTGATGCCATTCATTATTCGGTAAGGGATAACGGTATTATCAGAAAGCTGGCGGCTTATGTGATTTTAGGTATCAGTTGTTCTGGACGCAAGGAAGTACTGTCCATTCATGTCGGAGAAAACGAAAGTGCAAAATTCTGGCTTTCCAGCCTAAATGAATTAAAGAACCGAGGTGTTCGGGACATCATGGTTATCTGTGCTGACGGGCTCAGCGGTATCAAAGAAGCCATTTCCGTAGCCTTTCCGAAGACAGAATACCAGAGATGTATCGTCCATCAAATAAGAAACACCTTAAAATACGTTCCGGAAAAAGACCGTAAAGCATTTGCCAGAGACCTAAAAACAATCTATCAGGCAGCGAATGAAGAAGACGGCAGAAAGGCCTTGGACTGTGTTACGGCGAAGTGGCAGGATAAGTATCCACGAGCCATGAAACGCTGGTATGACAATTGGGATGCAATATGCCCGTTTTTTAAATTCTCAGCTGAAGTCAGAAAGGTTATTTACACCACCAATGCCATTGAAAGTCTTAATGCGTCTTACCGCAAACTGAATCGCCAAAGAAGCGTATTTCCAAGCGACCAGGCACTACTGAAAGCACTGTATCTTTCCACGTTTGAGGCGACAAAAAAATGGACCATGCCTCTAAGAAACTGGGGGGTAATCTACGGTGAATTTCAGATAATGTATGAAGGCCGATTACCAGACTGATTTCCGGTATAAATAAAAGACAGAAGCTGAAACTTCCGTCTAGGAATTATTTTGTTTTTTAATAAAAATAATTAAATTTCAATAGAAATAATTGACTATTTATAAAACATAAATCTTGACTTATAAAAACAAACAGGTAATATTAATAACACAAAAGCAGTAACCGGAAGGTCACTGCTTTAAAAAATTCTCAGGATGTTTTTCTATTTACAGAAAGATTTTCACATACTCCCATAATATGAGTATGTTGCATCTTATAGGAACTTGTTCATTTCTTCTTCAGGTAAAAATTTTGCTAATTCTTCAACAAGTTCATATACTTTTGTTCCCGGAGCAATCATTGCCGGAGTTTTATCTGGATTATTTGCAATAATGTTTTTTGCATATCTTATAGCAAGTTTAGGATCGCCATGTTTCAATAAGATATCGAAGATATCAGCCATATTCTTAGCGTATTTACTTAATCTTTGTTGAACAAACTGCTTATCAAGATATTTGATATACTCTTCTCTGTTATTATTCGACGTATAGTTCGAGAAATGCAAGATAAACCAAAATTCAATACACTGATTACTCCACGCCGCGTGATACTTCAGTTCTTCGCTGTGTTTATTTAAAGATACTGTTCGCTCACAAACTTTGTTAAATCTACTATTAGGGAAATCATCTTTGTCATAGATGCACCATATATGACCTTTTTTCAGCTTATTATTTTTAACATATTCCTCAGCTCGGGACATGACACTCATCGTTTCTGCTCCACACGGTTGAATATCAATCAAAACAAGATCTTTGTATATTGGGTTTGATTCTATGTGTGCCTTAAAACCATTAAAATAATTTGGTTCCGTTTTTTCTCCCTCACAAAAAATGTAATAGCGATATTTCTTTTGTTCTAAATGTTCTAGCTTTCTCTTTCTTTTCCACTCCTCCTTACCTGCTTTTTTTGTCATTTAATCACACTCCAATCTATAATCTTCTTAAGATATGGATCGGCCCCATATTTGCCTTCAAGGTACTGCTTATCAAACGTAGCGTCTTTCCTAACAGATTTACCATCTGTATTCTTGAATTCTACTAATGAATATAGTTTAGAATTTTGTTCGCGACCTTTCGCAACGAACCAAATTTCATCTCTTCTGAAAACATCACGGTTCATAGTTGATAAATCATGCGATGTAAAAATAAGCTGTGCTCCATGTTTATTAATTTCAATATTGTTGTAAAGCATTATAATGTGCTTAAGCAATATGGGGTGTATATTTGCGTCTAGTTCGTCAATAACTAACGTTACGCCTTTTGTTATGCTGTTGGTGATAAGCGGTAATAAGCCAAAGAGTTTCCTAGTTCCATTGGATTCTTCTTCAATATCTAATTCATATGATTTTCCGTCAATACGGTGACTTGTAAAAAATCGGATGGATTCGTTATCTTTTTTTTCGACTCTAAAGTCTTCAATATCCAAATCCATTTCCTTTATCATATTAAGAATTAATTCCTTAGTGGCATTATTGGCTGAATTTGCAATTGTCAAGCGACGAAGTATTGCTTCATATACGGGGTTAGCATAGTTTAAAAAATTTATTCCATGTTCAAACCAATTAATACAATCTGCTATTACTTCATTTTTTCGGTATGTCATACCTAGATATGACAAAAGCGGAAGGGTATCTGAAATGTCATCACTTACTGTTAACTTACTAAATTCCCCCACCATATAAATTTTCCCGTCATCTCTTTCAAAAATATCGGTAACCCTACTAAAATCTACTTTCTTCATAGAAAGAGATTCATACTGTATTTTTTCTTTCATAACATGAAGAATGTAACGATATTCTGCCTTAGATGTCCGAAAAAATAACTCAAATTCTGTAGGAGCATTTTTACAATCTTCACTAAATGCAAAAGGAACAATCTCTTTACTATTCAAATAAAATCTGCGTTGTTCATCTAATTCAGCAATGTATAGTGGACGCAAAACCTTAAATACTAGAGTATGGATAGCCTTTAATACATTAGACTTTCCTCCACCGTTTGGCCCATATATAACGGAAACAGGCAGTAGATTTTCGTTATTATCAGTCCTTATCAGTCTGTCTTTATGCTCTGATATAGCAGCAGCCTGCATATCAAATATCATCTCATCCTTAATGCTCTTGAAATTTTTTACGATAAACTGACTTAACATAGAGAACCCTCCGTGTAAATAAGTATATTATTAAAACTAATGTTTTCAACCAATATTTGAGAAATTCTCTCAAATATTCTATATAAAGCCATATTTAATCGACAATTATCAGTGTTTTTATGACTATTTAACCGATTAACTCGTATTTTTATAATGTGCACTTGCACATCGCAAGCCTATTATCAATGCTGTGCGATATTATGAATATGATTGTGAACGCGGTACGCATGAATTACGCGAACACCATAAACGACAAACAGAGAAGGGCCCTTACAACACACCTGTAAGCTCTATGAGTTTAGTTATGAGTTTGTTAAGTGAACAGTCTCACTCAACAATTACCTATATTTAACTTATACATAATTTCATAAATGATAACGTGCCTGAGTTTGTTCTGAAAGGGAGCTGATATCACTATTGGAATCTCGAGGCACGTCGAGACGGTAGTGCTCATGTCTCGAAAGTAATACCCTCGTAACCACTTGATTTATAAGGCTTTTCGAGGGATTGGCAGGGTGTTTAAAAGACCTGGTGTCTGTATCCCGTTACAACATACACGTATAGGGGAACATATCAACAGAGACACTTTTGGCTAAAATGTAATCAAAATTTACCGGTGTGCAATCCGAACACTCGAGGTTAACACACTTAAGACTGTA
>JAEEOK010000004.1 GCA_016284235.1 Succinivibrionaceae bacterium | reverse complement strand
AGCTTTGCCCTGGGAAAGAAGTTCTTGGGGATCATGGATGAATTGTCTTGTACGCATTGCAACTACCTCCATGACCATTATACCATGCCTCACTGCCATAACTCAGAAATTAAATTCGTTTACTATATCTCTTTTCAGAGAAAGTTTCTCAAACCTGTTACAGTACGTGAACAGATGCTGTGTTGGTATGTCCTGAAGGTACCAGGGCACCTGATACGGTTACAATGCGATCACCAGGCTTTGCAAGACCGAGCTCAAGAGCGAGCTTCTTGCCGAGCTGGAAGAATTCATCTGTATTATCGAATTCATGATCGATAACGTAAGGGAACACACCCTTGACAGGGCAGAGCTGCTTTGCAGTCTTCAGATTCGGTGTAATAGCAAGAATAGGAGCTGCAGGGAAGTACTTGCGAACCTTCTGGGCTGTGTTGCCGTGACGGGTTGTAACGACGATGAGTGAAGCATCGGTTGTCTCTGCAGTCTTTACAGCACCGCGGCATACAGCCTCGGTGATGTGCTTCTTGACAATACTCTTTTCTTCAATGTCAAGACGAACCAGAACGTGCGGATCTGTTCTTTCGCAGATGGTGTTCATGGTCTTTACTGCCTCTTCCGGATACTTGCCCTTTGCTGATTCGCCGGAAAGCATTACTGCGTCGGTACCGTCAAGGATTGCATTTGCCACGTCGCCGGCTTCAGCACGGGTCGGACGAGGATTCTTCTGCATGGATTCAAGCATCTGGGTTGCAGTGATAACAAACTTGCCTGCCTTGTTGCACTTTCTGATAATCATCTTCTGAGCAAAGATAACATCCTGGAAAGGAATCTCAACACCCATATCACCGCGGGCAACCATTATACCGTCTGATACTTCAAGAATTTCGTCGAAGTTGTTGAGACCTTCCTGATTTTCAATCTTGGAGATAATCTTAATGTCGTTACCGCCGTTGGTGTCAAGGAACTTGCGGATGTTAAGCACATCTTCCTTCTTACGGATAAAGGATGCTGCTATGAAGTCAACCTCTCTTTCACATCCGAATCTTAAGTCGATTTCATCCTTTTCAGACAGAGCTGGCAGTGAAGTAATAACATTTGGAAGGTTTACGCCCTTATGTGAACCGAGAACACCGGTGTTCTGAACAGTACATATTATTTCGGTTCCTTCAATTTTCTCAACAGTCAGACCGATAAGACCGTCGTCAAGGAGAACAGTGTCGCCAGGCTTGAGATCCTTGTTGAGATTTGCGTATGTTACCGAAACTCTGTCTTTGTCGCCGAGTACTGAACTGTCTACGGAAAGAACAAATTTCTGACCTGCTTCAAGGGTAACTTCCTGATCATCCTTCATGTCATTGGTACGGATTTCCGGACCCTTGGTGTCAAGGAGAATGGCACAGATTTTTCCGGTCTCAGCCATGAGTGCTCTCAGGTTTATCATTCTTCCGCCGTGCTCCCAGAAATCACCGTGGGAGAAGTTCAGACGCATTACGTTCATGCCTGCGGCAAGAAGCTTGGACATCATGACTTTGTTTTCAGATTTAGGACCGATAGTGCATACAATCTTAGTTTTTTTCATTAGTAAAATGATCTTTCTTCAGGCGTGAAGCCCTGGAAAGATTCCCTCCGTAAAAGTTATTCCAAACCAGCTTTAAATAATTTGCGCATATTTTAATGAAAAAAATGCTTTTTGTCACAGTTTTTATTAACTTTTTCGTGTTGAAAATCTGCATCACCGAATTGTGATCCGGGGATGCATCATTCTGGAAGCAGGTCCTGCATGAGCGGGGATATGGCATTCAGACTCTAGAAGCATGTGCAGCTAAGGCGGGGCGGTTTTTTCTCTGAGTCTCAGGTTTGCAGAAGAAATATTACACCTGTATTTACGAGCAGCAGCGGGATCGGGCATGAATAATTAAAAGGTCTGGATCTGCCGATATGGAAGACCACTACGGCAGTGATTTTTTTTTATGCAGGGCCTTCGCACGAATGTTCAAACTTATGTAAAAATTCGCTGTATATTTTTTAAACAGTATAAAACATCATGTCACACAGGTTTTTATCATTTTAGTTCTCATTTCATTTCATTTGATCCTTTTGCTTTTTTGGCTTCTTTCAACTTGTCCCTCATGAGAATGACTTCTCCCATAATCGACACTCAGGTAGAACTAGCTAAAA
>JAEEOK010000031.1 GCA_016284235.1 Succinivibrionaceae bacterium | reverse complement strand
ATTGCCGAACGGTTGGAACAATTTTTTTTAGTCTGTCATAAAGCTTTAAAGCCGCTTTGATTTGCTGGACGGTATATGCCATAGACCACCTCTTCTAGGTGTCCAGAATTTTGTCCGCATCCCCATTCACATATACTAGACAGCTTTGAACCGATTTATCTTCCTGAGTATGTAACAAGTTATAAAGTTGAGCGTAATCTCGATTATAATAAATTTTCAAAATATATTAAAAAAAGGAATTTCTACTTGTTTCAAGACAGAAGCTTCAAACCGACGTTTACAATTGTATGGGACAAAAATTTCTATGGGAGAATATAGTGTCAAATCATTTATTTGAGCGAAATAAAAAAAAAGTATTTTCCGATAGAATGTTTTTATGCCCTTACTGCTTTCGGATTTTAAGAAAAGAAAATATTCACTATATCTGTGCAGACTGCAGAAGAACTGTAGTGCCCCGCTTGTCCAAGCCCTATAAATGCTCGTTTCCCGGATGCGGGGGACTTGCGATTGTTCGTAAGTGTATGTGCGGTGAGAGTATTCCTTTGTACGCTTTTGAGACGCCTAATTTACAGTTCAGTATAGTTGGAATGTCCAATTCTGGAAAAACGAACTATATAACAGTTATGTTGAATGAGTTAAGCAGAATTACATCCCTGCCTCTTGCTCTTGGATGTCAGACTTTAGAGACATGGACCCACCATGACAAAAATGTGAATTATATTTATGAGCAACATATTGTCCCTTCGGCAACTGCCGCCGGTGAAGCGATGCCTCAGATCTGGTATTTAAAAAATTTACTTAAAAAATCGGGTGACATAGTTCCTACCTATACATTCACTGTTTATGACGGTGCAGGCGAGGATCATGAGAATAACATGGATGTGAATTCGCCGGTATGCGGTTATATAAAAAATTCCAAGGCTCTTATTGTTGTCATCGATCCACTTGTTATCCCCGGGGTAATCAGCTCCTGCGGTCTTGATTCTCAAATGGTTAAAAACTCTCTTAACGGCGATTCTAATGCTAAGAATATAAGTAATGTGCTTATTGATCTCATTCTTTATATAAAAACAGCCAGGGGTATTTCAGCAAATGAGATGATAGACATTCCTGTAGCTGTAGTGCTGACCAAGTTTGATACAATTATGCATACCGATTATTTTTCAGTCAGCTCACCGCTGAAATCCAGTTCTGTGGCAGTTTGCAGCGATGGAACAGTAAATCTTTCTGAAATCAAACAGGTGAATGATGAGATACAAAACTGGTTTATTGAGATAGGAGAATCCGGATTTATCAATAATTTGAAATCCAACTTTGAGAATATGATGCTTTTTGGAGTCTCGAGTTACGGTGCGCCACCTGATACTAGCGGAAGACTGCCTGAATCAATAAGACCGCATCGGGTACTCGATCCTATGCTATGGCTGTTTAAAGTGAATGGATTTGTTGACTAGATGCCTTTTGCTGCTATAAAGATCTGGTATGTGTTTTGAGAAATTTAAGCATTGTGATTGTTTCTTTGTCTGATTGCTTTCTTTTTTGCACTAATTGATATGGAAAGGTGATTTCAGAGCAGAAAAGATATCAGACTGTGTTTTCAGTGTATTACACTCTGCCACATCGGCAGTGGTGTAAACATTCATAAAAATATGGGGATTGTTTGCACAGCGGTTTCTAATTTTACAGTTTAGTTGGAGTGTTGTTGAAACCAAGGAGCTTGATTAAAACATACTGCGTGTTTATTGCTGCTGAAAAGCATATTTCATGGATAATTTTATGATGATGCAGATACCTATGACACAACCAATTCATTTATGTTGGCCTGCATATAAACGATTTATCTTTTGGAATATGTATTGGTCACAAATTTGAGAAACAAATTTATTTATAAATTTTACAAAGATGTAAAAATTATGAACCATATCTGTTTTAATCGGAGATTGTTTCCTTAAGATAGTTTATAACTTAGAGTGTGTTTTTTTAGGAGAAATATCGTGTCAATATTTCCGTTAGAATATTTAAAAAATGTACTTTCTGGAAAAATATATTTACAAGATTGTTTGAAAAATAAATTTTCTGAAAAGTTTTTATGCCCTTACTGCTTTCGACTTTACAGTAAAAATAGAATCCCCTATATCTGTTCAGACCCTAACTGCAGAACAACTGTGAAACCAGGTTTGTTTGATTCCAAGCCGTTTAAATGCTCAAAGTCTGAATGCAGTGGATATGCAATTTTGCGTAAATGTCCACATTGCGAAAAGGAGCTTCCTCCGTATTCTTTGGAGACCTCTAATCTTAAGTTCAGTATAGTTGGAATGTCAAATTCTGGAAAAACGAACTATATAACTGTAATGTTAAACGAGTTAAGCAGAATTCCTTCCCTGTCTCTTGCCCTCGGGCATCAGACTACAGAGACTAAAAAACATCATGATGAAAATGTGCGTTATATTTATTACGAACATTCGGTTCCTCCGGCAACTCTCCCTACTGACGACGGTAAAGTTATGCCTCAGATCTGGTATTTACAAAATCTGCATAAAAAAACGGATAACAGTGTTCCTACCTATACATTCACTGTTTATGACGGTGCAGGCGAGAATCATGAGAATAACATGAATGTGAATTCACTGGAATGCCGTTATATAAAAAATTCCAAGGCTCTTATTGTTGTTATCGATCCGCTTGTTATTCCCGGAGTAGTAAGTTCCTGCAATCTTGATCCTCAAATGGTTAAAAACTCTCTTAATGGTGATTCTAATGCTAAGAATATAAGTACTGTACTTAATGATCTCATTCTTTATATAAAAACAGCCAAGGGTATTTCACCAAATGAGATGATAGACATTCCTGTAGCTGTAGTGCTGACCAAGTTTGATACAATTATGCATACCGATTATTTTTCAGCCAGCTCACCGTTGAAATCCAGTTCTGTGGCAGTTTGTAGCGATGGAACAGTAAATCTTTCTGAAATCAAACAGGTGAGTGATGAGATACAAAACTGGTTTATTGAGATAGGAGAAACAGGGTTTGTCAATAATTTGAGATCCAATTTTCGTGACATGATGCTTTTTGGAGTTTCGAGTTACGGTGCGCCACCTGATACTAGCAAAAGACTGCCTGAATCAATAAGACCGCATCGGGTACTTGATCCGATGTTATGGCTGTTTAAAAGGAATGGATTTGTTGACTAGACGCCGTTTTCTATATGAATCTGACAAATACTTATATTGAAAAATTTAAGCGCCTTGATTTTTTTTTATGCTAGGGTGCATTTGTATGCTGGTTACTAATTGACAAAAACAAGTGATTTCAAAGCTGGATGGATATCAGATATGTATGCAGAATTAATATATACCCGCTGCGGCAGTGGTGTAGACATTCTTAAAAATATGGCGACTGTTGGCACCAGCGGTTTCAAGGTATACAGCTGTAGCAGAAGTGTCGTTGAAAACGGTGATCTTGATTTAAATCTGTTGCTTGCGGTATGCCAGAGAAAGGCTGCCTTCGAAGATCCTGACGTTATGGATGATGCCTACAGTTTTGAAGTCACTGAGAACGGTCATAAAATACTCTCATGTTTTCATCCTTTACCTTTTAACCCTAATGCTTCCGGTAACTATGCAAACAGACCTGGTAATTTTATCAATCAGGTTATTATCAGCAGTTTTGAAGGATTGTATCCGTATGAAACATTCGGATGCAAAAATCTGTGGACTGCCCGTGATTATCCAGAAGAATACTTTTACGTCAATAAACCTGAAATACTTCCTGAAAGAAAAGTGAGTACAGGCAATCCTGTCATTACCGATGAAACTATAAGAAATTTTATCAATGAAGGTCGTACGGAGCTGCTGAAGCAGGCTGTCTGCTTCATTATAGAGCAGTTTGAGTCAAAAAATAACAGACAGAAATTTCTCGTAATCAAGGATAAAAGCAATCTGGAGATTCAATTTTGGATAGCGGCTATTGAAAGTGCTTTTTCTCCTGCAGTTGCGTCATCCATACCCTTTGCTATGTGTATGGCCCGTTTTGAAAGTTGTAACAGATACGGAGTTAAAAATGGAAAATTTGTGCCTGATATTAATCTGAAAGATCCCGAACAGCATCAGAGACTGCATGCAATGATAGTAGGACTTGACAGCAGACTCTGGCCATCGTCTGTTTTGACATCACCAGATTATATTGTCCTTGATGCGATAAACGGCACAATAGACTATCAAGGTGATGTATCTGAGTCTTATTATGCTCTTATTGCTGATCACAACAAGAAAAAAATCAGGTTTGTCCGCAATTTTCTCCAATATCTTGATGTGATGAAACCGTGCAGTGAGATTTTGAGACTTGCTGATTTTTATATAAGTCTAGAAGACGATATTAAATATCTTGAATCGTTCCGTGACAGGATTAAGTTTCCTAGTGAACTGATACTGAGCTGTATAGGCAATTCGGAGCCTTTGCCGGAAAATTCAGGACATATTTTTGAAGATGGGAATATTGAAAAAATTAACGGGGAGTTTGATTTTTCAAGACTTGCCAACTTTATTAAAGGTTTTGAGAAAATCGTTAAATTCTACAACAGAAATCAAAATTCAAAAGCAGCCAGTTATATTGATGAACTGCTGTACTTTGTTCAGAGCATCTGTTTAATGATACGTGTAATTTCACCGACAGAAGGTGAGAAACTTACGCAATTGACTCTGGCATCATTGTCTGCAGCAGGAAAAGCGGAATCAGCGCAAAAACTGAAAAGTGATATTCAGTCCTTGAATAATTATCTCGAAAAAAGGAAACGGGATAAAATAGAAAAAATTTTATTAAAAGGTATTCGAACTAGTGAATATGCAGATATTGCGTCAAATAGTCGCAATGTCAGTGATCAGCAGGGATATGATTCAGCTGGCAGTAGTATCCTTAAAACCAGTTTAATCGATGATGTTACGGACTTTCCGAAACAACCTGATGATACTAATGTCTGGATTAAAGGTGCTGTTGATAATTTGTTCAGTTATGTGACTGGAACTAATTCAGATTCTGTTACCTTCTCTTTTGCTGAATTATACAAAATTATAGAATCGGCATTTGTCAGAAAATTTGGTCGTAGCTCGCAGCCTTTCAGTATCCTCTTTCAGAATGTCATTGTGTCCTGCATTAAAAGTAATTATGTAAATAAAGATATCAATTTTGCTTTTTTTATGAATAAATCCATCTCGGATGAACTTGATATAAGCGCAGTCATTGCTGAGATTGACAGAAAGCTTGATATAGGCAAGATGTTAGCCAGCAACCAAGACAACAAGCATTTATATATCCGAGATGCTCTAGAGCTCATGAAATTAAACCAAAAAGGAATTTATTTGCATAATTCTTTGCACATCCTGCTCCTTTGCGATAACAGCACAGGGATTCCGGATGACATGCTCAGCAGGATTGTTCATTACGATTTGCCTGATGAAAATAATGACCTTTATATTAAAAAATTTATAAGCGAATGGCTTGATAGATCCTCTAATTCTGTTTGTGATGATAAATTATCTGAACAGATTTTAAATAGGAAGAAATATCTAGATGTTGTTTTGGATATTATTTTCAGCAATCCTGATTTATACCATGAAAAATTGAAACAACTGCTAAAGAATGCTTTAGATTATGATAGTAATGACCTGATACGTACAATTGCAAGAAAGATATCATCAAGTGAAAATAAAAGAAATATTGAAAAAAATCTTAAGAGGCTGATATCCAAAAAATTGGCTAAAAAAATAATAGATGATATCAAAGAAATTTCATGTGATTATCCAGAAAACAAAATTTCATTTTTGAAAAGAAAAATTTGTGTGTTTACAACTAACTTGACAACTAACTTGAAAAGAATTTCTGAGTATATTACTAAAGCGATTTGGAAAAGGAAAAAATGATTCTTTGCAAATTCATGTTGGAACGACGATGATCAGACTTGAACTTAGACTTGGAATGTTTCCTCAAGGATAAATTGCATTTCAGAGGTAACGCAGGTAATTTGCGGACACAAAACCCTGAGTATAAATAGGTTAGAGGATGACACATCAGCAACGATGCTAATTCTGAACTCCAGTTGATAATTATTCCATGCCGATGATTTCTGCTTGTTTGGAATAAATCGTCCTGGATGTTTCATATAATTTACAAAGAACTAGAGCTAGTAAAGATTCCTGTTAGCACTGCGTATAATCCCTTTTCTGAGATAATGGATTGTATATGTGAGGTTAACAAACTTCAGGTGATTGGAGGTATATGAAAGAAATCCTTTTATTTATTGGGATAGTATTATTGTGGATCGGGATAGTATTATTGTGGATCGCAATGATTATACTCCAAATTGTTATACGTTCTTTTATAGCATTCCTTAAATCGTTGGCTGCTTTTTTAGATTTCGTGTGTGCATTTTTCCATTGTTTGTCGTCGTCAGACTACTATCCTGAGGATAAGAGTACCAATCCAGTGCAAATGCGGCTGATAGTTTTTTTACACTATAAGTTTTTTTATATTTATAGATCTTTTGGTACTCTTACAGTAGATTTTGTCAAAAAATTATTAGAAAATGCCAAGAAAATAACACATTTTCTCGACGAAAATTCAGATTCTGTTCCGGCGTTAGACAATAATTCAGACTCAACTTCGCATGCAGGCGGGAGAGGGGCTGCTGTCGTATATTATAAAAATGGATTCGTTTTTGTTTGTTGTCTCATTGAGCAAGCTGTTCTATATTTTCCATTTTTTTTGTTAATTTTTCTGCTTGTTTTATCATTTCATCTGTTTTACTGTCTTTGCTTCGTTTTATGGTTTGTAACATTATATATCGTTAAGTTTGCTGACTACGTATATCAGACTCGGTTTATTCTTTTAAGCAATTGCAGCACGTGTAAACACGAAATCAGGCATTTTTCATTGCGCTGTCCGACATGTAGCGAGGTGCATTATTCACTGACTCCTGATTTTCGGGGAATTTTCACTCACATATGCAAATGTGGAACTCCGTTGAAAAATGAGTTGTTCAGCAGAAATACAAACTATGAACATTTGTGTCCATATTGTAACAGACCTGCAGAACGTAGATTTAAGCGTGCATATGCAGTTCAGATAGCAGGTCCCCGTTCATCCGGTAAAACAATTTTGCTTTGTCATCTGATTAAGTCCTTTAAGGATTATTTCCCTTGCAATGAAAAGTTAAAAATATCATTTCAGGACAGTTCTGTCTCAGAATGGATTGATGGCAGTATAAAATTTCCACGACCAACAATGCTTTTAAATTCACAGGTCACAACCTTGAGACACTTAGGAGCTATGTTTCATCCTTCTTTTCAGTTCGATTTTTATGATGCCTCGGGGGAGTTATTTGAAAGAGGAAAAGCAGAAGTAGTACAAAGACAGTTTGGTTACTGCAGTTTTTTGATTGTAACTATAGATCCAGCATTAAAACCATCTGTAACTGAGATGACAATCACCAACATGATAGGAATGTACAAGGAAATTACAGGCTTTCCAATATGTGCCAAATCTGATATTCCGGTGGCAGTGGTAGTTACCGGAAGCAGGAGCAATACATTTTTGAATCAAACTAACATTAAGTATGATCTGCTGCATTCAGGTTTCAGAAACAGTATTTTTCTTCTTGAATCTGAATTCAGCTGCGTTGAGTACTACCTTATCTATTTTACTGATGGAAGAAATGAGAAAACTGAAAGTCTTATTAAACTTAGAGATCGTCTGCTGCAGATGACGAGAAAGTGATTCATTTTTGCTTCATATGTCTTTTCATCTCAGTTCCAATTCTCTCGTTGTTTTGATTAGTTCAGAGTAATCAATTATGTCTCGTAGTCTAGACTGTTTTCTGCAATTGATAGAAGCCAATGACATTGTTTACAAGCTTTTCACATAATTTGTCCCTTTGTTTGAAAAGCATGAGAGCGAAAACCTAGTTTGTTTGGATTATGTGATCTGCAGTCCGTGCAGCCTGCCTATCAGGTGCAGGGTTTCAGTCAGCCATCCGGGTGAAGTGACCTTTTCCTGCAGAACTATTGATACAGTAAGATTCCTGCCTTAACTGCTTTCTGTTCAGCAGTCTTTCTTCGATCCTGTGTTTACTTTTATCCGGAGCGTCCTTTTTTATCTATCTGTTGATCATTCTCTTTTTGAGAGGGTGTCGGTCGGTCAGAGCATGGAATTTTTCTGCTACGGCTTTTTCTCTTTATGGACCTTATGGTGCATAAAAAGCACTAATGTCGTATAATAAGATCCGTACTTTAAGGTATGCTTGGTGATCTTGCTTACTATAAAAAGGAATTGCACGGGTAATGACGGAAATATATTTTGTTACCGGAACAGATACAGATGCCGGAAAAACTGTTACAACAGCAGCCTTGATTGAAGCCGCTAAAAAGCGCAACAAGATTGCTCTGGGATATAAACTTGTGGCATCCGGTGTCGAGTTTATGCTTGAGGGAGTTTTTAATCGGGATGTTCTTTCTATCAAAAAGCATTCTTCCTATCCTCTCAAATATGGCGAGTGCGTCTGTTATCAGTTTGACGAAGCTATAGCTCCGCATTTAGCTGCATCAGATATCGGTGTGAAAATAGATACTTCTGAATTTGATGCCGGTATCAACCATCTTCTCGATATGTCTCCTGATTATATTTTCGTTGAGGGCGCCGGTGGATGGATGCTTCCTCTGTCTGAAAAAAATTTCTTAAGTGAATGGGTCGCGGCTCACAAGTATCCTGTAATTATGACAGTCGGAGCCAGACTCGGCTCTCTGAGCCATGCGGTGATGACCAAAATGTGCGTAGAGCATATGGGATGCCGCCTTGCCGGTTTTGTGATTAATCATGTTATTCCGGGACTCAACCATAAGAAGGAAAATGCTGACTGGCTTGTCAATTATTTCAGTGATGTGCCGCTGCTTGGTGAAATCCCTTTTCTTGAATCTATATATACCTGTGATCTTTCAGGTTATTTGAATACGGAACTGCTATCATCAAAAAGTTAATTTTTCTCGCCCTTAATGTTCTGATTGCCGTACCTCAGATTTCATATGCGGACGATTCAGGGCAGTTGTCCGATATAAAAAAGGTTCATCAGCGCGGAGATCTGGTAACAGAGCCGAGGCATGCAGCAAGTGTGGTGCGAAGCATCTGGTATGAGGCCAGTTCATCGGAAGATCGCGAACTTTTCCGCAAGCGTATTGCGGAACGTATCAGTTCGCCTGTTTTTCTGACATACAGCGTGGTTTCTGATGACGAAAAGATTGTAGATAATATAGAAGCTCATCTCCACGGTCTTGTCGAGATTAAGCGCTACGCTTTCCACCGTTCTGTAAAAAAGATTGAAAATGCCGTTCTAGAGGCCGTTCAGGTTTACGGATATTATCATCCTCAAATTAAAATCACTCTTGATGATCCTCAGGATCTTCAGAATCCGTTGGTTCATGTCGAGGTAAAGTGCGGTGATCCGGTAATAATAGAAAATCTTGACGTGGATTACGGCATAGATGACGAGGTTCTCGAGGAGATTCGCCAAAAGGAGAAGGCTGATAAGGTTTTGTCCGGTGAGGTTTTCAATCATGTTAATTACGAGAACTTCAAATCAGATGTTCTGTCGACACTGCTTTCCCGCGGTTATATAAAAGCCAAAATCGCAGTTAACGAGGTTTATATATACAAAGAGGAGAATCGTGCAGATATAAAAATAGCCATAAGTCCCGGCAAGCGTCACAGAATTTCATCCATTACCTACTCCGGTTTTGAAGAGTCCCATAATGAGGCCCGCAAGCTCAATCACATCAAGGAGGGTGATTTTTACGACACTCAGCGTATAGCCGAACTTTCACAGGATCTTTATCAGTCCGGATATTTCCAGATGGCCGATGTCAACATTGATGACAAGACTGATTCCGATGATTCTGTTCCAATGACTATTAATCTTGCCCGCCGTCCGAATACCATTCTTGATGTCGGTATTGGATTTTCCACGGACGAGGGACCGCGTTTCCAGTTTACAGAGAAAAATCCGTGGATTAATGATTACGGTCATAATTTCAACTCCACCGGCAAGATATCAGCAAAGAACACCTTCGTCCGAGGTAATTACGTAATTCCGAGAGAAAATCCGATTAATGATTTTTACCAGATAAGTCCTAGATATGAGCACAAGGACAACAATGACACCCTTTATGACTCTTTTGTTATATCCGGTCATTACATCACAAGAATTCACGGAGCCTGGGACAAGGATATTTTCCTTGAATACGGATATGATGACTTCGTACAGGGTGACAATAAGGGCTGGTCAAGCCTGCTGATGCCGGGTGTAACTCTGTCGAGAACCCATATACAGAAAAGTGCGGATCCTGCCTGGGGTTACCGTGTCAGCGCCACCGTCAAGGCGTCTCTTGAGGAAATTATTTCACGGGAAAGAATCATCTATACTGATGTCGTTCTCAAGGCTCTCATGTCACCGACGGTTGATTCCAGACTGCTGCTCCGGTTTGAGCAGGGTGCCATCTTTTTCGGCTCAATGAATATAATACCGCCGCGTCTTAGATTCTTCTCCGGCGGTGATAACACTATCCGTGGCTACGGGTTTGAGCAGATTGCTCCCAAGGACAGCACCGGCAGACTTCAGGGCGGCCGCTTCATGACAGTGGGATCGGCCGAGCTTCAGCTACCTGTGATGGAATCCATGAGACTTGCAACCTTTGTGGATATGGGTCTTGTAACTAACGATTACGCCAAGGATAGGGACATCAAGGTCGGCACGGGTCTGGGCATCAGATATATTTCTCCTGTAGGTCCGATAAGACTGGATCTGGGTGTCGGTATCAAGGAAAAACATATTCCAGTGCGCATTCACTTCGGTATAGGTCCGGGATTATGAGTACTATATTCCGTTATCTTTTAATAGGTTTTCTGCTTACAGTTTTTTTTGTGATCTCCCTTGTCTGCGGTGTTCTTTATACGGAAACCGGCACCAAGATGGTATGGGAGCTTGCGTACCGCAATCTTGATATTCTTTCAGGTGAGCTGGAATCCGGAACTCTGAGCAGCGGCGTAAAGCTGAATAATTTCAGTCTTGATCTTGATTTCATGACATTAAAGGCTGATCGCATTGCTCTTAAATGGGATTTGAGCGAAATTCTTTCAACCCGCCTTACAGTCAACAGTCTTGATGCCGGCAAGATTGATATGCGTCTTAACTTTGACAAGAATTATCATAACGAAGCATTTGACGGATATATGCTTGCTCTTGCAGAGGCTGTATGGAAGGGCGGTGCAGACGGTGATTTTGACAAGACAAGGGAAGAATATGTTCTTGACATGATCTGCAGGAATAATGCGAGAAATTATGCCGACAAGAGTCTTCCTTCCTATGTTGATCTTCCTGTTGAAATCATTGTTGAATCAGTAAAGATTGATTCCTATACTCTTGACAGTGACATATTTCTTCTGCAGATTGAGGATCTCGGTGTTTCCGCCCGTTTGAATCAGCATCAGATTGCTGATGCAAAAGTATCTGCTTCCATGCTCGATTTTTTTCTTAAGGATTCCGAGGATGTTCCCGCAGGAACTCTTCCTGTGCCGGAGGTAAAGAACGGTTTTGACAGGAACGAGGTAATGGCGCGCATTGAAACGCTGCCGACGGTTCATATTCCTTTTGATATCGATATTGCAAATCTTGATCTTAAGAAGGTTCGCTATCACATGACCGGATATGATACGGATCTTATTGATCTTACAATTCAGGGTGATATCCGGCAGTCAAGGATCAATCTTCAGCCTGCAGTAATCAGAAGCCGCCAGTACGGTGACTTTGACATCCGCGGTACAGTAACGCTTGAGGATTATCTTCCGCTTAATCTTGATCTTGACGCCGTCGTTCAGTATGACGTTCTTGACGGGCAGCTCAAAGGTCTGCCGCTTAAGGGGCATGTAGGCGGACAGCTGACGGAGCTAGATGTAAGGGTTGAAACCCAGGATGAAAGAAAAATTGGTGTAAGTGCGCTTCTTAATGTGCTTGACGGCATAATAACATCAAAGGCCAGGGTTACCTATTCTCATGTCACATGGCCTCTCAAACCGTCAGCAGGTGAAGTTCCTGTTGCAGAACTCAAGAACGGAGAGGTTAATTTTGAGGGCGATCTGGGCAAATTTGATATTGATCTTAAATCCGCAGTTAAACTCGGAGAGGGCAGTTTTTTTGATGCGGATGTAGCGGCTGCCGGTCTGGTGCAGGATTTTACGGTGGAGAGAGTTAAACTTTCCCGCAAGGATCACGGCAGTCTGGATCTGGCGGCAAAACTCAAATTCACTGATAATGAAATCATTGTAAATGATATTGTTCTGGAGTCGCGCGGCAATCCTTTCAAGCCGATCCTCGGGCGTGATGATGTTTCCCGTCTTAACGGAAAGCTGGAAGGAAATGTTCTGTATCACCTGGATAGCTCAACAGTTGATTTCAAACTCAGTCAGACGAAATTTGAAGGGCAGTATACAGATAATCCTTTCACCTATCACGGTGAAATTGACGGTACGGTTAATATCGGTGATTTACTGCAGTCCAAAGTAACAGCCAGGGGCGTGAATTTAAGTGTCGGAGAAACAAAACTCGGCATTGATGGTGAAATATCCCCGTCATCGGAAAGTAATTTCAAACTTTCTCTTAACTGTCCTGATTTAAACCGTCTTACGAGATCGTTTATGCCGGAGGCGCTTAACGGCAGTCTTAATCTCAATGCGTCAGTAAAGGGTACCTCCCAGAAGCCGTCGATTGAGCTGGGCCTGGATGTAAAAAATTTTGCCAGGGGTCAGGATATCCAGATTCCTGCCATTACCTTGAAGGCCAGGGAATCTTTTGATCTTGTCCGCAAGAATTTCAACGGCACCGTGGAGCTGCTTATACCGTCAATTAAAAGCGGTGAAAAAGAGTTCAGAAAGGTATCCCTTAAGCTTGACGGTGATGCCAGGAAGCACAAGATTGCGTTTTCCGCCGACGGCAAGCCGGATCTTGGTGTCAATGCCATATTTTTAGGAAGGCTCAGCGAGAATGGTGACTATACTCTCATGTCACCAAAACTTGATATTCTGACTCCGATCAGAACTTATGCTCTTGAAAGCGGCATGCTTGTGGAGTACAGGGCGTCTAGCGGTGAAATCAAGGCAAAGCCTTTTACATTTCTCAATACAGGAAATTCTCTTATTTTCCAGAAGCTTGAATATTATCTGAATTCCGGAGCACTGGCACTTGATCTGAAGATTAAACGTTTCAACACATTCATGCTTAGAAGGTATTTGCCGGAAGATGTTATGGTCAATGCTTCCTTTAACGGCAATGTAAGCGTCAGCCGTACCGGAAATGGAAGTCCGGTTACAGCAAATGTTGAACTGCATTCAAAGAACGGCAGTATCAGCAATATGTACTCCCAGGCAAAGTTTTCCAATATTGATTTGACCATGAATTTTATTCAGGACAAGACTGCTGCCGCATCATTCCTGCTTGACGGCGGACGCTACGGCACGATCAGGTTTGATGCGAACTACGATCTCTCATCCAGCAACAGGATCCAGGACAAGGTCCTGACTGTAGATATCAATAATATGGATCTGGAACTTTTTGCACCGATGGCGCCGATGCTTGAAGTTCTTCAGGGCAAGATAAATTCCAAGGGCAATGTAATTTATGAGCCGGGAAAGAAGCGTTATTATTTTGTCGGATTCGTCGGGCTTGACGACGGCAAGATTGTAACAAGTTCTGATATCGCCGATGTAAGCAACCTCAAGTTCCGTCTTGATGTCAACCGCGAGCAGCTGAAACTGGACTCCTCCTTCAGCATGGGAGACGGCAGGGGCACTGTAACCGGTGATCTTGATCTGGATCCGGTGTATAGCGGTGATCTGCCAAAAGGTGACATCAAGCTTGATGCAACCAACCTTAATCTGAAACTGGCAGGCTACGGCAGTGCCAGGGTTGATTATCACCTGCTTCTTGCATTTCTTAAGCAGAACGGCAAGGTTAAACTCAATGCCACCGGCAAAGTGGATATTCCCTGGTCAAGAATTGTGGTCAAGGACGTAGAGTCCTCCGGTCAGAGCACGTCTTCTGATGTTGTTGTTCTGGAGCGCAGAGGAGAGAAACTGAATGTCGAGGAGGTTCCGCACCAGAGTTTTGTGGAATACAAGGTTGATTTGAATATCGGTCCGGATGTGAATATCAAGGCCTTCGGTCTCAATACCAATATGGCAGGTAAACTCCTCATTACCAATCATAATGAGGATCATGCATTAGGTATTTACGGTACTGTTAATTTTGTGGACGGAAAGTTCAGAGCACTTGGTCATAATCTTCTTATGCGCAAGGGTAAGATTGATTTTACCGGACCGGTATCCGCTGTAACGGCCTTTGTTGAAGCTATCCGTGATCCTGAAACAATTACAGACGGCAGCGGTGTAGTAGTAGGCGTACGTGTTATCAAGACGGTAAATCACATCGACATGAAAATTTTCTCCGAACCTCAGATGTCAGAGTCCGAAAAACTTTCATATCTTCTCAACGGAGTCGGTCTGACCGGTCAGGATCAGGATACGGCAGCCATGGCGACAACCAGTATGCTTCTTAATGCCGGTCTGAGTACTGCAAGCAGTTCGGTATCGGAACTGGCATCGGGAATCGGTCTTAATGACTTCCGACTGGAGACGACCAACGGGGATCAGGTAACGGCATCAGCGTATATCACCAAGAAACTCAAGGTTTCGTACGGCTTTGGAATTGCAAATTCAATCGGCGAGCTGAAACTGCGCTATGAGCTTATGAGCAAGCTATTTGTGCAGTTTGTAAATTCTACCGACAACGCGGTAGATTTGTTCTACAGCTTCAGTTTTGACTGATATTGAGTATTGCTGTGAAAAGGGATTGCTTGTGCAGTCCCTTTTTGTATCTAGTTTTGGATCATGTTAAACAATCTGTCTAGAATTTTTGCAAGTATGATATAATCCTTCTGTTATTATGAGAGGTTGTAATGAAAAAACTGCATCTGGCTTTTGCAGCTGCGTCACTGAGTAGTCTTCTTTCAGGTTGTAATTTTTATCTTGCTGATATATTCCACGATTCCCCCAAGCAGGCAAACAACGGTTTTAAATATCTTTCTACAGATCCGGATCAGAAAAAGTTTGTAGTAGATCAGAACAGCAACAACTTCAGTTTCAATAATAAATACTACATTAAGGATGAAACAAAGAATCCAGACAATGCAGTAATAGGAAGGGGGGTTGATATCTCCACTCCTGTTCAGATGATAAGTCCCATTGCAGGCTCTGCCACTATGGTCAAGGGCAATCACGCGTATTTAAATATCAAAACAGCAGATCTGAAGAATATTCAGGTTGATAATATCCTTATGGACAGGCTTCTGAGATATCTTAAGAGCAGAGATATTTCCGTAGAAAGCGTGGATTCTCTCAATTCAACCATCATAACCGGATGGTACAGTTCGGACTACAACTTTAACAAGATCACGCTGAAGCGACTTGAGAATGATGATGACATCGTTGAGTACCGCACCAAATACTCCGTTACCTTCAGAAAGCTGAAGTCGTCCGAGATTGTGCAGATGGATGTGGCTCTTACCAATTTCAAGGCCTATCATGAAGGTAGACGTATTTATGCTGATCCTTCATCCTTTGTACAGAACCGTTTCCCTAGTCTTTTCCTTAATGATTATCTTCAGGTTTTCGCCCAGCAGACTCATGAAGGTGCCGAGTATATTGCTGCAGACAGAGGATATCATTCTGTCAAACTTGGCAAGGATGCAAACGGACAGTACGGCTGGATAATTACGGGATCTTTTGATGTCCTGTGGCCGAGGTTTGTTAAGATGCTTCCTAAGTACGGTTTCGCAGTTCTCTACGAGGAGAAAATCCGCGGTATTGTGGATACCAACTATGATGAGGAGGACGAGGAGTTCTTTGAAGAGCAGGGTGTTGATAATTTTGTCATAGAGGATGATAAATATCGTTTCCAGATGGGTGTAAAGGGCGATGATACTATTATCACTATTTTTGACAACTCTAAGCAGCCTCTTAATGATGAACTGTTCCTTAAGATGTACAGCGGGTTTGCAAAGGCGCTGGAGAAGGAACTGAATTAAATTAATCCGTTTTCTTTCCTGTCTGCATTGTTCTGATGTTATGGAAAGTTAATTTAACGGGTGATATAATTTATTTAATTAATTTTTTCCTTAAAATTAAAAAAAATTTAAGTTATTTGGGAGTTTTTTAGATGGAAAAGAAAGCTGAGTTATATCGCGGCAAGGCCAAGACAGTTTATACTACTGATGATCCTAAGCGTCTGATTATTCATTTCAGAAATGATACTTCAGCGTTTGACGGTCTTAAGATCGAGCAGCTTGAGGATAAGGGTAAAGTTAATAATAAGTTCAATTACTTTATTATGCAGAAGCTTGAGGCTGCCGGTATTCCGACTCAGATGGAAGAACTTCTGAATGACAATGAAGTTCTTGTCAAAAAACTGGATATGGTTCCTGTTGAGTGCGTTGTTCGCAATGTTTCAGCCGGTTCTATCTGCAGACGTCTTGGTGTAGAGGAAGGTCTGGATCTTAATCCTCCTACTTTCGAGTTTTTCCTCAAGAATGACGCTCTTCATGATCCTATGGTAAATGATTCTCACATTGCATCTTTCGGCTGGGCTACGGAAGAGCAGGTTAAGACCATGAAGGAATACAGTTTCAAGATCAATGAAGTTCTCAAGAAGCTTTTCGGCGATGCAGGCATGATCCTTGTTGATTACAAGCTTGAATTCGGTCTGTATGAAGGCAAGATTGTTCTGGGTGACGAATTCTCTCCAGACGGATGCAGACTCTGGGATAAGGAAACTAGAAAGAAGCTGGATAAGGATCGTTTCCGTCAGGGTCTTGGCGGTGTTATAGAAGCCTATAAGGAAGTAGCAAGCAGAATCGGCTGCCCTATATAATTCAGGTATAGACAGAATTTAAATCTTTTGTAAAGGATCGGGTTTCAGACCTGATCTTTTTTTTGCAGTAATTATACTGATGCGCAGTCAGTTTTTTATATCAGTTTCTTCTGAACTGCCGATTTCGTTCATACAGCTCTTTTTGCTGCTCCTTTTTGCAGAATGACGTTAGCGTCACGTCAGTTAAAGATATTTTTTACTGTATATTTCAAAGCAAAAACCGTGCATAAAAGCACGGTTTAGTCAATGTTGATTATATCTCAACCTCTGTCAGTTAGTACCTGCGTGGAGGCGGAGGCGGAGGACATCTCCTGTCATATCTCCAGTCGCCTGGTCTGCAGCGAGGAGGAGGTGGAGGCGGACACCTTCTATCATATTTCCAGTCACCAGGTCTGCAACGAGGAGGTGGTGGAGGCGGACACCTTCTATCATATTTCCAGTCACCAGGTCTGCAACGAGGAGGTGGTGGAGGCGGACACCTTCTATCATACTTCCAGTCACCAGGTCTGCAGTGAGGAGGTGGTGGAGGCGGATGATGGTGGTGATGATGATCAACAAAGATGAACCTTGCACCTGTATCTGCATTAGATTCCGCTGTAGGAATGCTTACAAATGCCAATGATGCAAGAATAGCTAGAATTAATGAACCTTTATTCATTCAATTATCTCCGTGCTTGTTGCATTTCGACGAGGCCGAATAAATACAAACCTCGGATTAATATTAAATCATTTAACAGGCAATGTATATCTGTTTTTGTATTATTTGACTACCGTGTGCCTGTATATTGTTTTGGATCACATTTTTGGTTAAAGAATGCTGTCTGTATTGTATATACCGGATCACTGGCTGGATAAAAAAGGCTTTTATTACACGTGCAGACCGAAGACCCACGGCTTCAAACCTGAGGATGAGATACAGTCCTACTTTTAAGTGTGTATAGACTGACATGTCTTAGATATGATCGTATATTTTTTCAGCAGTCTGGACTGACAAATACCGCAGGGCACAGCAAAAAAATAAGTCTGCGCTGAAGCCCGAGCAGGCTATTCTCAGAAAGATTGTGCGTATTGCGCAGTTCGTTATTATTGATCTGTGAAGCCGGAATCCCGCGTCTTTAAGTAGTGTGGAGTGTAAATAATGCGGGTACGGGACAAGGCTAAAGATTCCTTACAGTTCTGATTATATCCCAGGCTATATTCAGCTTCTGGGTTATTTCATTATATTTTTCTATTTCCTTTTCCGAAAGTCCCTTGGAAATTGCCTTGTCAGGGTGATACCTTGCAATCATCCTGCGGTATGATGATTTGACTTCTGAATCTGAAGCCGCCGGTTTTACCTGAAGAGTCAGGTAGGCGTTTCTGATTTCCTTGTCGCTGTATTCCTCAGCAGCTTCTTTTTTCCTGCTTTCATAGTTTTCATCATCCTCGTCAAAGGAGTAGTTTCTTCCGCTGTTGAAACCGTAGGCTTTGTATGTTCCTGATTTATTATCAAAATAAAGATTGTAGTCTTTAACCAGCCTGTTGAAAATTGCTCCTGCCAGATCCGGACTGATTTGAAAGGCCGCAGCCACCTGAGAAAACATCTGAGATTCAGTCTGCGTAACAAGTTCATCGTAGAAGAGACTTCCTGAAATACTGAAAAATACTGCCGCAGCCAGCTTGCTGTCATTTAAGAGGATCCCGCTTTCTCTGATGCACAGTTTCACATTCCATAGGGTACTTTTTCTTCCTTCTTCTATGTGTTTTTTCCCTGCTGCCGCTTCTTCATCACTAAGGCCAAGCCGGTCAGCCAGTTCATCAATGAACATAAGCTGAAGATCCTCGTTAGAACTGCATTTATTCAGCAGGTATCCAAGTGCTGTAAATACACCCTTAATCAGTTCAGGTGTGAACTTGGTATTTTTAAAGCTGCTTGGATTTGCAAAATCTTCGTTAAAGGAACTGCCGCCGCCGGTGGATCCGTAATACTGATAATCTGTATCCTTTCTGTATTGCGATCTCGGTTCATAGTAGGCATCGCTGTCCAAATCGCTGTTTCTTGAATAGGTTGAACCGTACTGGTCGCCAGAAGTATTTCCGTAGGGATCATAGCCGCTGTATGATGTATTTCCAGGATTTGATCCGGCATATCTTCCTGCTTCCCTTTTTCTCGTTTTTCTGAGAAATATTGCAAACGGTATGGACAGACATGCTATTGCCAGATACACAGTCATTTGATTTGGATCAAACAGCATCGACATTTGCCGGTAACCGGAAAAACGCGCTGAATTTATGAAGATGATAAAGAAAAATATAGGCGCGACAAAGATAGCCCGTATAAGCATGTCATATTCGCTTTTAACAGCTTCGTAAAACAGCCATCCCAGACTGCCGATGGCGATAAAGTATGATATGCGATCCAGAAAATTGATATCAGGGTAGACCAGGTAATAAATAAAGGAGATAAAATAAAGTACACTGCCTACGAGTATGTTAAGAAACTCTCTTGAGTCCTGTCTGTAATCCATTTTATTTCCGTTCTGCTGCTATTTACTGCGATCAGATGTTTTATTATCTGAATGTTTTTTTAGAAAGTCAGTGTCCTTTGTGAACTGTCCGCTTTTCAACCGTGGATAATATAATCATCGTAGAGTTCGTCAACCATGTTGATCAGGCACGCCTTGCCTGCGATATTACTGTCCCTGATTATTGATGCTATGGCATCCTTTGTAATCAGTTTTTCAAATTTTTCCGCATCCGGCCTGTAGCTTATATGCCACAGCTCTGTTCCGACTCTTACGTGAGCTTCATCCACAAACGGTCTGAAAAAACCATACTTCTGCATATTTTTGTCTAGCCATTCTGTAAGCGGGGCAAATATACCATTCGGAGAGTATTCTTCAGAATTCAGTTTAAGTTCATAGTTTTCCGGCATTAGATTTGATGCTGCAATATCTATATCCGTACCCCAGTGATGTCTGCTGAATCCGGGCAGTGCCGACCAGTAGAGAATCGCATATACGGTTTCAACTCCGGTAAGGGTATTCACATTCACCGGTCTGTTGAAATTGTCATATACAGGCCGGTCTCCGAGGTATTTGTCGTTCCAGATATCAAGCTGACGCTCGAAGTTACGGAAGGACGACACCGGAATTATGTTCAATCCGTCGTTTTGGGCATCTTCGTGCATTTTTCTGAATGAGGATGCACAGTCAGAAGTCAGTCTGCAGTTTTTAAATTCCGGCAAATCAATAAGGTGTGAAGGATCTCTGCCGGTAAGATGTAGTAATGTATATTTCATGATATTTCAGATTGTTTTAAAGAGTTAAAAAGTCAGAGTCCTGTTAATGAGCTTTTAAAACAGACTTAACACGCTATTGGCGAGTTTATTATTCCAGATAAAATTCCTTTGAAAGTCTGTGATTCAAAAATTTAAAGACATTGAATACCGCCAGAGTCTTCTGGGAAGGCGTTCCGTCCTCTTTAAGAAAATATTCACCTGTAAAAACAAATGAACCGTCAACTTCTCTTACGTCGGCCGGCATGATGCCGTCGATATAGTCATCGCATTCCTTCATCAAATCCATGGCTTTGCTCATCAGCTGATCTTTGGATATAGGTTTTTTTACGGGATATTCAAAATTGTCTTGTGTCATTGAAAACCTCTAAAATTATTCCTCACGCAGATATGTAAGATAAAGTTTTTTCTGGAAGCGCAGAAACGCATCGGCGCCTGCGCTGCCTGTATTGTCATATTCCTTCCGCAGACTGAGTGATGTAAGCAGATCCGCATCCTGCGGACCTAGCCGGCGGAGAACTTCTGTCAGCTGTCTTTCATAGTGGGCGGCAAGATACCTGTCAAGCGGATAGATATTGGTTATGGCCCGGATCACGTGGTTCAGATACACAGGGATGACAATCCCTTCTATTGTGAATTTTCCATCTTTAAAATATCCGGAAAGGGGGGTATCTTCAGTTGAAAAATCATACTCCGGTATTTTGTCCGTCGGAATATTCTGATCAGATAAATCCCTGTTTAGAACAGTTATATCATCGAGTTCAGCAGTGTTCCACAGCTCATCGGTTGCCTTGTTTCCGGTTATCCTGCGGGTAAACAATTTCATCAGACTTTTCCTTCCCTTAACATGTCTGTAATTATAGCAGAGAATTTGCTTTCTTTAAAAAAAGAACAATATCTGTACAAAGTTACTGTATGTATGATTTTTTGAGATGCATGTTAACAATCTCAGTGATGGTAAAAGTAAAAAGAGAACGAGTCAGCCAGCGGACCGGGTGTGAGTGTGTCAGAATGCAGGAATAAGACAGGCGTAAGGGAATTTATGGATAGAAAATGAACTCCGTCAGGTGCAGGAAAGGATGCTGCAGATAATGCTGATCAGGATGATCCCTGCATTTCTTTCATCAGATGAATGTACATGCGATCTTCATCTCTCTTTGTAATTCTGTAGGCTGATGCAAGCAGATGGAACAGTTCCTTATTGCGGTCGGGATCTGCATTTTTCAGATATGCTGCGGCGTTTTTCATAATTTTGAATTTCAGTGAACCGCCGTAGCGTTCAACGGCACTGATGCTTATGTTGAGAAAGGCGGATGACGGAGAAATACCGCATCCCTCATCGAAAAGTTCACCTGCGTAGTCTCTGATATTTTCAGGAATCGCGAAATCTGCAATTACGGCATCACGGTAGTGTTTCAGTTTTTCATTATCAGGATCAGCGGAAGCTGCAATTCTGCCAAGCGGAATGAAGATGCTTTTAAGAAGCGGCACGCTGAATTTAATACTGTCCGGTTCCTTTTCATGACTCCATGTGCCGTCTTCTGCGGATTTGCATTCAGATGGTGTTTTATGCACATTTTGTGCTGAGACGGATCTTTTTCTTCTGAAAAGTCTGTTAACTGCTCTTTTTAATCCTGATAATGATATCTCGAATCCTGAAGCAATCATTGCATTTATCAGCGGGATGCAGGCGGTAAGGGCAATGGATGCAAGGATAATTCCCTGACGTTTCGGATCGATGCTGACGGCGCCGTAAAAATCAATTGTGACAAGGATCAGAACCACCGAGTAGGTAATGCCTATCTGATAGGCCTGTCCGCCGGCTCTCACTGTGAAATAAATCAGAAGAGCACAGATTACCCATGTTGCAGCAAGAAGTGACAGCAGTTCATATATGTAAGGTATTTTACCCAGTTCGCCGCTTTCATGCTGCAGATAACCGCTGACTGCGAGATACGCGGATATGCCGTGGACAATGTAGCAGATAATGTAGGTGTATAAATTTCCCATTTAAATCTTCTTTCCAGGTGTAAGCACTATTTTCGAAGATTATATTCCCGTATGCATGAAATTAGTGTGAATGAGCCGGAACTATGGTGTCTGCAGGAGTAATTTTGATTTCCGGCATGCTGTTATTTCACCATGAGCCTTTCAATGGAGGTTTGGGTTTCATGTACAGGGATATTTCTGCGGGAATCGCCGGCTGATAGATTTTTTGAATAGAAATATGTTTCGTCATCTGCAGATTCAGGCGCTTAACTTATAAAATGAGATGTACGATCAAAAACACCGTGTCATGATGCTGTGTTTCAACAGGATCAGAACACGGTTTTCTGATTAATTATTTCCGCAGCTCATCGTTATTCTTTTTCTTTCAATTCCGGCGGCTCTACCTGACCTGCAGGCAGGTTGGTTCTGTTGGACATAAGCCAAATGGTATACCTGTGCATTATTGGATGAGAACAAAGTGAAACCAGAGCGTCAGAACTGACACTGCGGTACTGCAGTTCATAATTTTTCAGCGTGCTTACGGGAATGGCAAGCATTGAAGCAAACTCCTCTCTGGTGAGGTTCAGAGCTTTTCGGATTCTTTTGATTTTGATTCCCAGGGGTTGTACAGGTTTCATTTTTTACCTCGAAAATACATAAACCTAAATTCCCGGGGGTAATTTGTAACTACATTAATCGCTACGCTTCATCATCTGATAAAGTCTTCGGCAATGAATTATGAGCTTGCAATTTATCCCCTTGTTTATCGAAATA
>JAEEOK010000030.1 GCA_016284235.1 Succinivibrionaceae bacterium | reverse complement strand
GTACCATGACGAAATGACTCAGCAGCTGAGGCATACTGCGAGTCTGCTCCGGAGTAAGAAATGTACATAAATATTACTACAAATAATCAAAAAAGATATATGTGCATATAATACCATACACTATATGTACAATAAAGAAAATTTGATTATTTTACAGGAATATTTTGAAAAGTGATATACTGGTAAATGCAGGTAGTGACAGGATTGATCAATGATTAGAAGTGGAGTAATTTTTTAGAAAAAATCGGGTGCTTAGAAAATACACCCGGGAAGTTAAGCTCAATTGACCCTGTTTAAGATTTTCAGGAATTGAAGATCTTTTCACGAAAAATGAAAAACAGAGCCATTACGATGCACAGACATGCCCAGACGTAATCCCACTTGAAATTTTCCTTCATGAAGAAAATAGTAAAAGGAATGAATACAGTAAGCGAGATTGCCTCCTGAATTATCTTGATTTGCGAAACCGTAAGAGAATGGCTGGCAATTCTGACGGCCGGTATCATCAGAACATATTCAAAAAAAGCAATGCCCCAGGACACTATAATCGCCATCAGCAAAGGATTTTCAGAATGTGATTTAAGGTGACCGAACCAGGCGAATGCCATCATAACGTTACTGTTAATCAGCAGAAAAATAGCTATCCAGACACTCATAGATTACTGACCTTGAACGAATTTTAGACAGTGCTAATTCTATCACTATTCATGCATTTGAACAGTTTTTTTAATGATTATAATCACAAAAAAACGTGCCGGAATATGACATTATTTATGGTATAATTGTATAAAGGACTTTTTGTTTTTAGGAGTTACACAGATGCTTTCTAGCAGAGAATTGGCAAATGCAGTTCGTGCTCTCAGTATGGACGCGATTCAGAAGGCTAAGTCAGGTCATCCTGGAGCACCCATGGGTATGGCTGATATTGCCGAGGTATTATGGAGACATTTTTTAAAGCATGATCCGAAGAGACCTCAGTGGTGCAACAGAGATCGTTTTGTACTGTCCAACGGTCACGGTTCAATGCTGCTGTACTCCCTTCTGCATTTAACCGGCTATGATGTATCTATTGACGATATCAAGAATTTCAGACAGCTTCATTCAAAGACTCCGGGACATCCTGAGTACGGTTATGCGCCAGGAGTCGAGACAACCACCGGTCCTTTGGGGCAGGGTATTACCAATGCTGTAGGTATGGCGCTTGCTGAAAAGGTTCTTGCAGCTAATTTCAACCGCCCTGATTTTCCGGTTGTTGATCACTATACTTATGTTTTTGTCGGTGACGGCTGTCTTATGGAGGGTGTATCCCACGAGGCATGCTCACTGGCAGGAACACTTAAACTCGGTAAACTTATCGCCTTCTGGGATGATAACGGAATATCCATAGACGGAAAGACATCCGGCTGGTTTTCAGAGGATACGGCCGCCCGTTTTGCCGCATACGGCTGGCAGGTTCTCAAGGTTGACGGTCATGATGCCATCGCCGTTGCTCATGCAGTTGAGGAGGCCCAGGCGGATACCGAGCATCCAACTCTGATCTGCTGCAAGACGGTAATCGGTTACGGTGCACCGAAGCAGGGCACCAGCGGTGTTCACGGTTCACCTCTCGGTGAAGAGGGTATTGCAGCTGCAAGAAAGACTCTCGGCTGGGAGTATCCGCCTTTTGAGATCCCTCAGGAGTACTACGAGGAATGGAATGCGGTTGAGAGCGGTGAGAAGGAATATGCAATCTGGAGCGAAATGTTTGAAGGCTACAGAAGCAAATATCCGGAACTGGCTGCTGAGTATTCAAGACGCATGAAGGGTGAACTTCCTGCAGACTGGGCTGAAAAGTCAGCTGCGTTTGTAGAGCAGCTTCAGAGTAATCCTGCCAAACTTGCAACACGCAAGGCAAGTCAGAATGCTCTTGATGCATACGGCGCTCTTCTTCCTGAATTCCTCGGCGGATCTGCAGATCTTGCACCTAGCAATCTCACCATCCACAAGAATTCAAAATCAATCACAGCGGATGACGCATCAGGCAACTATGTTCACTACGGCGTAAGAGAGTTCGGTATGAGCGCCATCATGAACGGTGTTATGCTTCACGGCGGTTTCAGACCTTACGGCGCGACATTCCTGATGTTTATGGAATATGCGAAGAATGCAGTCCGCATGGCGGCTCTTATGAAACTTCCTGTGATTTTTGTTTACACACATGATTCCATAGGTCTTGGAGAGGACGGTCCTACTCATCAGCCTGTTGAGCAGACATCATCTCTTCGTATAACTCCTAACATGAGTGTATGGAGACCTTGTGATCAGGTTGAATCCGCCATTGCATGGAAGGCGGCAGTGGAGCGCAAGGACGGTCCTACTTCTCTGATTTTTTCAAGACAGGGACTTGCACAGATGGATCGTACCCCTCAGCAGCTGGCTGATGTATACCGCGGCGGCTATATTCTCAGAGACTGTGAAGGCAAACCTGAGCTGATTCTTATTGCCACCGGATCAGAGGTTGAACTTGCTGTCAGTGCAGCCGAAGTTCTTGCAGGTGAAGGCAGAAAGGTCAGAGTTGTTTCCATGCCGAACACTTTTGAGTTTGATCGTCAGGATGAAGCTTACCGCAGCAGTGTTCTTCCGCCGGATGTCACTGCAAGGGTGGCTGTGGAGGCCGGTATTACCGACTTCTGGTACAAGTATGTAGGTTTGAACGGAAAGGTTGTTGGTATTGATCGCTTTGGAGAATCAGCACCTGCAGAGGTTCTGTTCAAGGAATTCGGGTTTACGGTTGAAAACGTTGTTTCCGCAGCTAAATCCGTCCTTTAATTTATTTTAAACTTTGACTTTCTCCCCTGCCTGATGCCTGACGGCAGGGGTTTTCTATCTGTTCCCGCCGCATAACAAGCTGTTATGCCGTCCTGTAACTGAGAGCAGTTCACCTTGCTTTACAAACTGAACGGTTCTGTTTCGTCCTGATTTTTCATTAATTCCGGATGGATTGCCTGCGGATCTTGTCATTCGCCGCACCGGATCCTCTGCATTTTCACAGCCGTTTCATTCAGACATTCAAAAGAGCCTGCGTTTCATATTTTTTATTGCCGCAGGATCGCGGCAGGGTCTTATGTCCTGGTACTGCGGAGAGGGAACTGCAGTCATCTGACTGGTGATGTCTGAAACTGTCCGGGCGTCCCCTGGCACATGAAGGTGCACGATTAGATAAAATTCATGAATTGCGGGAAATCATGACTGGTATCACTGATGAAACAGGATTCATTTAAACCCGGATAAAATGAAACCGGCGGCAGAATTCATTTCAGTAAATCCGGGTTAATGTCTGCATTTTTCCCCGGCGTTCCGTTTCCGGCCGTTTCAGCTTCATCCCGTTCATCTTCCTCATCATCATATTCATCATAGTTGTCATCATCTTCCTCATCGTATTCCGGATCATCCCTGTATGATCTTGTGGTATGAGTCGACATAAGCAGCAGGATGATCCCTATGATGGCGATTGCAATTACGATATATGTGCTGTAAATCATCGCTCTCGTATTTTCGTTGATGTATCCCGACCATATGAAAAACGGGCAGACGATGAAAAGCAGGGCAAGTCCGAGTGCTGAGAAGGTATTGCGATCTGTGCCGTATGGATCACGCGGCATAGGCATGTTGTAAAAGGCGAGAAGCTCCTCTATAAACGGTCTTCCTGGAAGCGTGTCAAGTTCAGAAAGAAGTATTCGCATCTTCCCTTTGGTCGGAAGCCAGACGCCTACTCGGTTTCGAAGAACAGGTTTGCTTTCAAGTGCAGTGAAGATTTCCTCATGGGGGATATAATCGCTGCTGGTCATTCTTTCATAAATGATTCCTTCCTCGGTTATTGTGATCTTGTATTTGGAGCGAAGAAGATACAGCCATGAAAAGTAAGCGTATATGACCAGGGGGAATGTCCACAGACATATTAGCTGGGCGACAGTTTGGGCATCATCAATTTTAAGACCTTTGGTGGATGTGAGAAATACTGTCGATGCGGCGGCTATGCTGATCATCAGCACTACCAGTACAACAAGTGTAAACCGGACGGAAACAAGGGATCTGGTGGAGTAGGTAAGCTCATGGTTCTTCAGCAGGGAAAAATTCCCCTTTCGCGTCAGGGGAATTTTGGGAGGAAGATTAAAGAAGCTGCTGGTCATACAATTTGCCCCTGCTGACTGTCCTACGACCTGTCTGCATTTCCGGATGATTTGTACTTATTTTTCAGTTTGGCTGTGCATACGGATTTAGGGATGGATACTGTATGGATGAGAACATCCGATGCATTGGTAAATTGGAAATTAACCTGGTTTACGTACTGCATGAAAATCTGCACCTGCTTGTTTTCGCATGCGTAACCCGGAAGATTGGACTTCATCTTTTCAGTAATATCATCACGGTTTGTTTTGATGTGATAGGTAAAACCGTCATTTTTGGAATAGGTGAAGTCTGTCAGAGTCTGATATTTACCGACACGGATAGGAAGACGTTTTTTATAATCAGATGCAATCTGCTCAGGTTTGACGTCTACATAATAACCTGATATGTCAGACTGGATGTCCTCCTCTGATATGGCTTCTCTGGAGCTCTGCTGTGATTTTGCTGTTCTGCTCTCAGCAGCCGGCGGGGCGGTCTGAACCTTGCTCTCTGCCGTGCTTTTTGCAGCTGCGGTTTCTGTTTTTTTCTGTTCTGCGGCAGCTGTTTCTTTTGTATTTTTCGGCTCTGGCGGCCTGGAGACTGCGGCCACTGATGAACTTGAAGCTGCCGGAGCCGGTTTTGTGTTCCTGACAGGAGGATGATCCGCATCAATCGGAGCGGCAGGAAGAAGAGCATCTGAATCAAATATAATTTCCGTCTCTTCTGAAGCCACATCTATGACATCATCTGTATTTTCCTGCTCTTCATCGTCGCTGAAACTGATTGAGATTTCATTAGGGTTCGAGTTTATTTTTGAAGCAGGCTTGCTGAGGTAGCCGAGACCTAATCCCACTCCGATACCTATGCCCAGCAGGATAGGGATTAATATAAGAGTTTTCTTTTTCAAAATTTCTCCAGTTTCCTGATTAAAAAGTGATGACCGGGTTACAGGCTGCACTGCTGTCTGCGCTCCGGAAACACTGCCGCTACTACAATTTTATGACAGTGAACATAGTTTTAAGTTCCGTAAATTATGCTTTTAAATTCAGCAGTCGGCATCTGTATGGTACTGATTGCACAGATTATAAGCAACCTGCAGGGATTTATCCGGCACAGCGGTGGAAAAATTGCCGGCGGAATGCTGTTTTAAACTTACATGCGCCGCGGTGTGAAACAGTGAAGATTATTGTGAATTTTCCGAATGCTCCTCCGGAATGAATTCACGACTGTCAGTCTGGCTGTTTCGAGTTAGGTGCTTTACCAGTTTTTCAAATTCCTCCCTGATAGTACACTTATGCAATTTCTGATTTAAGTGATTAAATGCGTTACAATGTTAAGATTAAAACATGATTTCTGTGCTTTGCGTTAAGTCAATAACAGGAAATCCGGTCTAGGTATGACAAGATCAAAAATGAGCATCTCTGACGGAGATATTTCTGTCGGATTGGATAATTACATAAGGAACAGCAGAATATGAAACTTGGTTTTGCCGGCGGGGCACAGGAGGTCGGGGGAAGCTGTATCTGTCTGAGGATCGGAGAATACGGGATCCTGCTTGATTCAGGTATCAGACAGGGTGGAAGCAGGGATCCTCTGCCGGACTTTCATCTGATTCAGGAGATGGGGGGCATTGACGCCATTCTGATCAGTCATGCACATATGGATCACATAGGATCCCTTCCCGTCATTTCCCGAGCCTTTCCCCAGGCTCCCATTTATATGACACCGATGAGTATGGATCTTACAAGGGTTCTTCTGCAGGATTCTCTGAAGATAATGTCTATGCGCGAGGAGGAGATCCCTATTTACGGAGAAGCGGAAGTATCAGCAATGATGGAACGCATAGTTCCGCTGAATGAGCTGCTTGAGAGGGAAATTCTGCCGGGGATCAGGGTTGTTTTCTACCCGGCAGGTCATATTGCCGGAGCTGCGTGTATATACCTCAGCACTCAGGAGGGTTCCGTTTTTTATTCCGGTGATTTTGCATCATTTCCTCAGCAGTCGATTGACGGGATTCATATACCGCGGCTGAGACCGGATTTGTGCATTGTGGAGTCTACCTACGGTGATCGTCTCCATTCAAACCGCCAGGTTGAGGAGAACCGTTTGATTCATCTTGTCGGTGAAGCTGTTTCCGCCGGAAAAAAAATTTTGATCCCGAGCTTTGCGCTTGGAAGATCCCAGGAGGTAATACTTCTGCTTCGCACCGGCATTAACAAGGGTCTGATCCCTCCTGTTCCTGTTTATGTGGACGGTATGGTGCGGGATATATGCAGAATCTATCATTTTCATCCGAACTGTCTGCGAAATAAACTCGCCCGAAGTATCATGAAAGGATATGATCCGTTCTATTCCAAAGAGGTTCGTCCTGTTCTGCCTTCCGAGGATCGCGGTGAGCTGGTGGAGCAGGACGGTCCTGCAGTTTTTGTGGCCAGTTCCGGTATGTTAAGCGGCGGTCCGAGTGTTCTGTATGCGGAAAAAATCATTTCACGCGAGGACGGTATGATTATTCTTACCGGATATCAGGATGAGGAGGCTCCGGGACGCGCACTTATGCAGCTTGCCGAATCTGCGGATGCATTCCGATCTCCGGATGCTGGTACTGAAGCACCGACATTTACACTGGCCGGCCGCAGTATTCCGGTTCGGGCCGGCGTATTCAAGGTAGGACTTTCCGCCCACGGCGACCAGAGTGAAATACTTGGTCTTCTTACAAGGCTAAGCCCCAGAGATGTATTCCTGGTGCATGGCGATGCATCAGCCCTGCCTTCTCTTGCCCGTATGGTTACGGGCGAATATCTTCGTGATGTTCATGTGCCCCGGTGCGGAGAAATAAAGGAAATCAGTTACAGAACACCGCGGAGACAAAGTCAGCGCAAATGGCCGTGGACGCTTGCAGAAACCGATACTCCGGATGAGAACGGAATGGCAGAACTCAGACTGTTTGTTCTTGAACACTATCCGGAACGGGAATGGACGGCAATTCAGCTGATTGAGATCTGGTATGGAAGAGCTCCTTCTGATTCTGATGAAATTGCTTTATGGCAGAAACTGCTTCTCAGATCAGCCTATTTTATGTCAGGTGAAATACACTTTTTCCTGTTTCATCCTTCCACCGAGGAGGAAATGAGTTTTTCTTCAAATCCGAAGGAAATGACCATCCAGGAGATTGAGAAATATGTTGAAAAGAATTTTTCAGAACTTGGATATAAAAAGATCGGTTTCCATCCGGATGAGAGGCGTGTCGTTCTGCGCTTTCTCTTTCCCGACGCCGTGGATCAGAAGGCATTCAGCACCGCGTTGGAAAACTTCAGATCTGATACAGAATGGACGGCTTCTATTTTCCCCGCCACTAATCATAATTCTGCGCAGATGTTTTTGCGCCAGCTTCTCGGAGATCGCATTGCAAAGATAAGTTATTTTGAAAGCGATAAAAGTTATCAGGTTTCAGTATCCGGCGGAAAACCTGAAGACTCTTCTGTTATAGAGAAATTTAAATCGGAGACAGGCTGGACCCTGAATCTGTCCGTGGACAGTTCGAAGAGTGCAGCTGCCGGTTCTTCAAATAATCCTTTTTTGGCTGTTAAACCGGATAAAGTCGGAAAAATAACTGAGCAGAATGAAGCATTGAATTATATAAAAACTTTCTGTGCAGAGGAAAAAATCCCGCTGCAGAGATTAGGCATTAAATCTGACGGTCAGGGAAGATATATTGAAATGACCTTCATTACACCGCAGATAGGAAAGAGATACGCGGATATGATTTCCGCCGTTTCGAATGATATCGGATGGCGTCTTGTGATAAGCAGCGCAGTACTGCAGAATATGGTGTTTTCCGTTGCCGCGGCTGCTGCGGAGAAAGCCGGTCTGGTTCTGAAAAAAAATCCTTCGTATATGCCTGCGAACCGGGAGATCCAGCTGAAGGTTTCGGAATCCGTATCTGAAGAGGTTAGAAATGCGGTAATAAGCGAGGTGGCTGAAAAAACAGGTCTTGCCTGCAGAATAGTCATGTGATCCGCAGCAGGCGCCGACTCAGATTCGCCGGAACGATGAGCTTCTTTATGGACCGGATCATGAAATATATTCCGGTGAAGAGCTCATCCTGACCTGTTTATGCGCGTGCCTGTCAGATTGTTTCAGCAGTCACTGTCTCTGATGGTGAATCTTATAACCTCCTCTCTGCCCAGATAGTATATGAAATCATATCCGTCGGTCAGTTTCATCCTTTTCCGGTCAAGAGGATTGCCGCAGAATCGCAGCTTCTGGAATTGAGTGTATTCATTTATCCTCTTTTTTTCAGAAGCGGTGTCGATTTTTACAGCATACTGATAGATGAATACAATGTTGTGTCTGTTCCCCGCTTCTATTGATATCATTGTCGCATCTCTTTCAATTGCAGGAAGTCTGAATATTTCAGAAAGACTTTCTGCAGTGGATTTTAATGCATTGTCATCAAGGTAGCCGCCTTCTGCAGAGTAGACATAGTCAATAAGAAAATTTTCTCTTGCTTCTATGAATTCAGGAGTGCTTTTATTGTTCTGATACCAGATGAAGATAATGAAAAGACCTGCCATGATGAGAACAAAAACAGTTCGTGTAAAAAAAATAAATTTTCCGTTGATCATGAAAAAAGTGTTTGAATTAATTTGTGAAAGTAAAAAAATCCGTGCGGGGGCATTGATAGAAATGCCAAATCATATTGAATTTTAGCATCAAAAGAGATTTCATTGTGTTTTTTCTGATGAAAAGACAAGGTTCAGCGGAGAACATAAAACACGTCTATGTACGGCCGGCAGCAGTCATGCCGTGTTTTCTGGATAGGTGCTGAATATGATCAGCCGGAAAATAAAAAGGGAGAAAATCCATTTTCTCCCTGTCTAAAAATTCATTACAACCCGCGATTTGAGATCCTTCTCATTCGTGAATAAATTAACATCCTTGTTAATATTGCGTCCCTGCAACACTTATTATTGTATTCATTTTTCTTTATAAAACAATGTGGTTCTGCAGCTCAAATTATGGGATTACAGTAAATAATGAAAAAATAATTCCTTATATTTCAATGACTTATATAATTATGCTGTTGAGCAATCTTACATAAAATCACAGCTTTTGCTTACGCAGGTATGGCAAATTTCCTACATGAATTCTGGACTTCTTCCTATAAACAGCGTCCCGGCTGTCAGTCTTCCCTGAATTCTCCCTTTTCTATCATTTTCTGTTTGGCCTTTTCGTGCAGTTCAACCAGTTCCGGATCATTTGTGTACATGAACTCATCTGCATGCGCGTAGGCGAATCTGTAGTTTCCCTCTTCGTAATACCGCCTTATTCCTTTAAGGATAAACTCGCGGTTGTCGGTAAAGCGCTTCATGGCGGCTTTCTTCTGGGATTCAAGAAATTCAGCCTCAGCCTTTTTCTGTACATCAACTATGGGGTTGCCGATCCAGGAGCGGTATATGCCGTATGCGGGATATGCCAGAAGGATTATTATGAGCAGTGCTCTTATCTTTTCCTTTGTGCGGTCCGGTTTTCTGCAGATCAGATAAAAGGTTTCCGGTATCAGCAGCAGCGATGCGGCAATTACACACAGTGCTACGGGTGTAAAATACAGCAGAGTCAGTATGCCGCACCAAAGCATAATCATGCCGCATGCGCTGCAGATTTCTCTAATCCAGACATTCATTTTTTTCTCCTGTGGTTTTCAGTTCTTTATCTGTCATGTGATATTCTGATCAGAAAATTACATGTGTATGATTCTCTTATTTCTCAGACTTCTTTCCTTTTTTACCGCCGATTTGAATTCACTGCGGAAACTTTTCAGCTTTTTCAGTCCTGAGCGTCTGCCGGTTTTTTCCGTATAAAGAATATCATTCAGCAGTACGGTTATTTCTGTCAGCAACTTTCTTAGTTCAGAGGATTTGATTCCAGGCAGGATCCTGTTCAGAAATCCGTCCGGAGTTTCGTGCTTCTCTCTCTGCAGATTCAGAGTTTTCAGCAGATCAGTGTATCTGAGGTATTCATCGGCAATCGGGGAATTACTGCTTTTTTTCAGCAGACGGCTGATCAGAAGCGTAATATAAACGACGGTAACAAGAGTTATCATAAGCAGTATAACCGCAGCAACCGTATGCTCCATCAGAAAACCCGCCAGAAAGCCCTGCTCCTCGGAGAAGTTATAGTTCAGGATCAGACTGTTCCATTTGAATTCAAGAGCGTCCAGTTTCTCTCTGATCCATGAGATGAAAGGTGTGTTTCTGTATCTTTCAACTGATGTAAAGGGCAGAGATTCAGGGGTAATCATGTCGATGTATGAGCGTTCGACTCTCTCCGGTGCTATTGCTGCTACCGGATCTATTCTTACCCAGTGAGTGCCAATGATTGCCACAACCCAGGAGTGCGCATCCGAATTGCGTACAGTCACAAAGTTGTCTTCACTGTTTATCGATCCTCCCAGGTATCCTCCTGCCACCATAGCCGGAATTCCGGCAAGGCGGAGCATATATGCGGTGGCGGTTGAATAGTGGTTGCAGAAGCCGTTGCGGTTGTTAAAGATAAATTCATCAATTATGTCGTTGGAATCCGGATTGTATTTAACAGGAGCGAGGGTGTATCTGAAATTTTCATCGTGAAAGAATTTCATGATTTTTAAAGCTATCTCCCTGTCGGATGATGTTTCACGCTTCCATTTTTCCACAAGCTGCTTAGTTTTCGGGTTTGATCTGTGAAAACCGGTGCGGAGCATATACTCATTTGCCGCTCTGTTTTTCCCTGCTCTCAGCAGGTACTCCTGATCTGCCGGAGATTCAAGATACTTGAATTTATAGTATCTCGGCTGAGTGATGGCCATCCTGTCGATCCAGGTGCGGTACGGAGTGTAGAAAATCTGCTCATTATCTGAAACAGACGGATCAAGTGCGGGGATCCATTTTCGCTGGGTAGGCTCCATATAGATGTGATATATATTTCCGAAGCCGAAACTGAAGGGCAGGCGCTTTCTCTTGTCCTGGGTGCTGAACGCCTGGATGTTGTACTCGTATCTGGCCATGTCTCCGCTGATGATGAAACCCTGCCTTACGGGATCGAACTGGGGATAGAATGTGGCTGTGAAGTATCTTTCATTCGGGATCTTTCCTTCGAATTTTACTCTGAACGCCACACTGTGATCCTGGATCAGCTCAGATATGGAGTTAAAGTCTATTTCCTCTCCCAGACCGGTAGATTTTACCGCATTGCTCGGCATTTGCCAGAACGGGTTGAAGCGGGGCAGAACGATAAATATAACGCAGCAGAGGGGTATGGCAAGGAGTACGGATTTTGCCGTGTATCTGAAAATGTGTCTTATATTCTGAAAGGCGAAGAGGGACATTATGGCGGCAAAATCAAAAAAGACAACCAGCAGCAGATAGGCCATCATGTACCAGGAAAAATGAAAGATGAAAGGTATGGCAGAAAGAAACAGAAGCGACATTACATGGACAACGAGATCATGCTGCTTTCCCTGCTCGAGAAATTTCAGCGCTATACCGCTGATCAGAAGATCAATGAAAGCATTTACCAGATGGACCCTGATGCCGTTTGAAATAAGAAGTATCGCAATCAGCATCACTACAATTGCGATGACAACCTTTTCCATGTATTTCGGATGTTCTCTGAACCTGTTGATTATTTCTCCGTAACGGTAGAATATACAGCACAGTGAAATCAGAACAATTACGGTGTCAATGACACCGATTAGGGGGATGACTGAAAGTGCATAGCATATGCAGAACAGCACCATGGTTCGTTTCTGATGCTGATATGCGAGCTGACTGTCTGCCATGGTTTACTCCGATGATTTTGTTGTACTCTATGCCATATTTTACTCAATTAATGGGGTATAAAATTTGAATTTGTTTCATATTGAGCACAACAGTCTGTTATCTGCAGCCCAAATATCTGCAGCAGGATGCAAACGGCGGTATTTTTCAGCCTTCCTGATTTGAGCATGTTTTCGCGGAAGTCTGAAAGTCCTTCCGTCACCGTCTTTAAGGATTGAGTTTTATGGTTAAAAGAAATTTTACAAAGGCTGCGGTAATAGGCGGTACATCCGAGATAGCCCTGTCAATTATTAAAAATCTGCCCTCCCTTGAAACAGTGTGGCTTGTTGGAAGAGATGAGACCAGGCTTAATGTCGCCGCGGACAGTCTTAAGGTGGCGGAAATTAAGGTGCTTGCAGGAGACATATCCTCCGGGGACGGTATAACCTGTCTTGCATCGCGTCTGCCGGAGGATCTGGATCTGGTTATTATCGCCCAGGGAATGCTAAGGCCATCTGCAGCTGACGGCGGCTACGGTGATCTTGATGACATGATCCGCGTAAATCTTGCCGGACCCTGCTTCTGGATGGATACTCTTGTGAGAATGTATGAGCATATTCCCTGCCGTATATGTGTAATTTCTTCGGTTGCAGGGGACAGAGGCAGGGCTTCAAATTATCTGTACGGAATGACTAAGTCGGGACTTTCCGCATATTCTGAAGGTCTGGCGTCAAGTTTGTTTCAGCGCGGAGCTCTTTGCAGGATAACGCTGCTCAAGCCGGGACTGGTGGCAACAAGAATGACGGCGGATCGCACTGATATGCGCCTGGCGGCAGGATGTGACAGCGTGGGAAGAAGCGCAGCCCGTGCTCTTATGGCGGGAAGGGAGACGGTCTATGTACCGGGATGGTGGAGATTTGTGATGTTTGCCGTCCGCTGTCTTCCCGACTTTATTTTTCATCACATCAGGGCATAGTTCCGGCTTCACTGTTTCCCCAGAGCGCCAGCAGGGTAAGAGCTTTGATTCTGTGTTCCTCACCGTGATCGGGCTTCAGTATCTCCTGACCTATTTTTATTCCGAAAACCTGATTTGATGAACTGAGCTGCAGCACGGCGTACGTCATGACTGAAATTCTTTCCTCAGTATTTCCGGAGATGGTATTGAAGTCAAGATAGAGATTGTCATCAACAGTTGCCGTGAAATCCTTGGACATCAGACCTCTGTTCATTGCAACCTGCTTCCATGCTATCAGGGAAGGGGGTTCGCCCTCTCTGTAGGGTCTCAGACCTGACAGCTCATCCAGTCCTCTTACCGTGCTGCTTCTTGCCAGCATGGATCCTGTTGATGAAGCATTCTCGGAAAGCTGATATTTTCCGGTAACAGGTCGAGGATAAATGAGGCATTTCTGATGGAAGTCGACGACTATGTGCGAGCAGATGATCCCGAAGGGATATGTGGTTGTGATTACAAACGCTCCGGAATGAAGCCAGCCGCGTTTCTGGGGATGAAAAATTATTCCTATGTCATCGCCGCTGTTTACCGTATCTTTGAATTCGCCGATTCCGTCTTCATTCATCGGTTCTGTTTTTATGGCGAATCGCGGGCGGTCGCAGGTTACGTGGAGTCTGAACCGGACAGATTGTCCGGCAAAGAAATTGTCAGTTTCCACAGGTTCAAGAACAACTGATCTGATGTTTTTGTATGTGTCAAGAATGATGTAGGGGATTACGCTGAGCATGAGACAGCATATTATGATAATCAGGTTGTTCTGATAGTTGATGCCGAGAATGAACAGGAGCAGGCATATGCCAAGATACAGAAATCCAACAGCCGTCGGATAAATTCTGATCTGATCATATCCTACAGTCAGAGGCACCTTCATTTCGCGGTGCATATAAATGTTTATGCGCCTGTATATGAATTTACGCAGTTTATCGAAAGCCATTACTTTATCGGATCCACCATTTCAATAATCATCCGTGAAAGGCTGTTGCCGCTTCCCACAGTACCTACGCCGCTTCTCATTCTGTGCTCGGCTACATACGGGAATACAGCCTGAATATCATCCGGCAGAACATAGTCTCTCTTTTTAAGATATGCCCACGCCCTTGCGCATGCAAGAAGCGATTTTGTGGCACGCGGCGAAAGAGGATTCGGAATTTTTCCAGATGAGCGGGTGGCTTCAACCAGATCAAGAAGATAATTCATGGCATTTTCTGAAACTTTTGTATTTTCAACATCGGACTGGATCACAAGAAGTTCATCCGTACTAAGAATTGCTTTGAGATCTGTTTTCTGTCCTCCTGTCAGCATCAGTCTTTCCGCCTCTCTTGACGGATATCCTATCTCTATACGCATGGTAAAGCGATCGAGTTCTGATTCGGGAAGAACAAATGTTCCGCTCTGATCCTGGGGATTCTGTGTGGCGATTACAAAAAATGGTTTCGGCAGCTGATAGGTTATTTTATCTGCTGAAACCTGATATTCAGCCATGGCCTCAAGCAGTGCGCTCTGGGTTCTCGAGCTTCCGCGGTTAATTTCATCAGCAAGAAGGATCTGACTGAATACAGGTCCCTTTTTAAAGCTGAATTCACCTGATGCGGTGTTGAATATGGATGTTCCGATAAGATCTGCAGGGAGCATGTCCGAAGTAAACTGTACGCGTTTGTAGTCAAGACCCAAAAGCTTTGCCAGCGCTGATGCCAGAGTTGTTTTTCCCATGCCCGGCAGATCCTCAAGAAGAAGATGTCCTTTTGCAAGCAGACAGGTTACAGCAAGTCTTACCTGGCTTTTTTTATCAAGAAGAGTTTCATCCAAAAGTTGAATTACAGTTTCTAATTTATCATTCATTTTCAGCTTTCCCGCAGGTCTGTTTAATTTCTGTGCATCAGTTTTGAGTCATAAAATGCAGTCTGTCATTAGTATAAGAGATTGCAATTTATGAATTAATCAAAAAAGATTATTTTCTTGATTTTTTTTAGATTATGCCACAGTTGCACAGAATATTCTCTGAATCCGGCAGATTCTGCGGTACCGGCTGACAGATTATAGGGGACGGGCTTTTATGCCGATACCGGCATATGGTGAGATGGAAGCTTGTTTCAGAATCATGAAAAGCGATCTGGAACTGAGGCCTTTTTTCACAACAAAGACTCCCGCATCATTGCTTACGTGCAAATATGCTTCGTGGCGCTGCTGCTTTTTCGCTGAATCGAGTATAAACCTGCAAAGTTTCACGGAAGGCTCGAAAGACGGCTTAAATGAAAGTACACCATGAATGAGCTCCTTCTTGCACCGGGAATTCTTAAAGTCATCGCACCGGATAAAGGTCAGGCCTGCCTGCTGACTACAACGATTCTGAAGTTATAACAGATCTGCGGGATCTTTTCTTCCTGAGGGGATTAACCGGGCAGGTGTAATGAGAGATACTGCGGTAAAAATTTTTCAAAAGGTTAAAAAATCATTAAAACCGTTCAAATCGTGAAATTGGCGTAATATGCCGGTAATGCAGGCGGTACAAAGGTTTACGGAGCTCTAACTATGCTCAGCTGTCGAATATTGAATGTATAAGAATCAATATTAAAGGTGTGTTACACCTTTTTTAAAATCAACACTTTTCCAGAACTGAGCCAAAAGAAAATACCAGTCTGTTCATTCTCATGTTGATACTGGAACAAACGTATGCCGCCCCTGGCTCCTGTCTGGTTCACATCAGCCTGAATTTTGCAAATCATGCTTACAAATACCGGTACCGGCTGCTTTGAGGATAGTTTGTTACTCAAGAAAGTATTTGAAAATGAAACGATCGGATCATTGAATGACTTGTACTTTCTCTGTAAAATCAGATGAGTCAGAATCCGGCAGATATTTGGATTGTACGCTGTGACAAAAATAACACGGATGAGTATGCCATCAGGCAATTCCTGATATCTTTTCCTTAATTTTCTGTCTGTTCTGGCGGCAGGAAGAATTTCAGCGAAGCGTCTGCTACGGGATCAAGGTACGTTTTTCCTTTTGATGAAATTTGTCTGACACGAACTGTGTGCAATTTAATCAGTATTGATCCGGTTTACATTATGAATAAAGTCTTACACTGATCTTTACTGTTGCTGATACAGAACTGATTGTTCATCAGGTTTGATTTTGCCGACTGAATTGGAGGGCAAGAATCATGGCGCCATCCCCTTTAGGATGCAGACGCAAATATGGAGAATGAATTTTTATGGCAGGAAACAAGAAAAATAAAAAAGAACAGTCAAACACAATAGCTCTTAACAAAAAAGCAAGACATGACTATTTCATAGATGAGCGGATTGAAGCCGGTCTTGTTCTGCAGGGCTGGGAAGTGAAGTCTCTGCGTGCCGGCAGAGTCAACATATCAGACGGTTATGTGATATTGAAGGACGGGGCGTTTTATCTGTTCGGTTCGATCATAACTCCTCTTGATGTTGCCTGCAGCTATGTTGTCTGCGATGCTCAGAGAACCCGAAAACTGCTTCTTAACGAGAGAGAGATATCCAAGCTGATAGGTGCGACAAAGCGCAAGGGTTATACAATTGTTCCTCTTGCGCTTTACTGGAAGGGCAGACATATCAAGTGTGAAATAGCACTGGTTCACGGCAAGAAGGAATATGACAAGAGGGATTCTCTTAAACAGGAGGACTGGAACAGGGAAAAAGCCCGTATATTGAAGCATTCGATGAGATAGCAGGAAAATAACTGAATAATTCTGTATTTTTGCCTACTGGTCTTTTTTACTTTAATGTGTCCGGGAATGGATCGTCTTGAAGCCATTCCCGTTTTTTTTTCGTGTCTTTATTACAGTGCAGCTTCAATTATGAATCAGCTGCTCTTTTATCCAGGCCACGCATTTTCCTGTAAGTGATCCTTCAGTTACTTCTTCTGATTTTCTTTCAGCAGATCTCTGATTTCGGTAAGCAGCTGAATATCTGCAGGAGGCTCGGATGTAGCTTCCTCCTTGTTTTCCTTAATGATTGCCTTTTTGAGATTGTTAATCAGCTTCATTGACAGAAAAATAGCAAAGGCAATGATTATGAAGTCGATAACAGTCTGAATGAATGCACCGTAACTGATGACAATAGCTTCAGCAGTATCGGTTTTTTCCTGAAGAGTGTATGCAAGATCCTTAAAATCAGTGTTGCCGCATATTTTGCCGACGATAGGCATAATGATGTCAGATACCAGTGAAGATACGATTTTTCCGAATGCACCGCCGATTACAACACCGATTGCCATATCGAGAACATTTCCTTTCATGGCGAAATCGCGGAATTCCTTGAGGAAAGATACACCTTTATCTGTAATAGCCATATATTTGCTCCTTTAATTTATAAAAATCTGAATCTGAATTTTCCGCCCGGGCACGGAAAGCTTCGAAAAGAAGAAGGTTCCCGGCAACTCTTTCTAAACTGAATTTTACCATGATCACATGGACGGTTAAAAAAATATTTAAAAAATTCCAAAAAAATATCTTGCAAATCTCGGAATTTGAAATATAATTAATAATTCAAGATAAACATCTGTCGGAACGTTGTAAGTTTTCGTTTCGTTCAGAGACCTGGGGGTGACCTGGCTTCGACAGGAAGAGTGAGGTCCTAGGTGCATGCCAAGCTGAGGTAACTTGTAAAACTGCTTCAAAAGAATAGTCGCAAACGACGAAACTTTCGCTATCGCAGCTTAATAACCTGTAGTTAGCCTTCCCGCGCTGGCTTGCCAGTGACTCAGCGTACGGAAGACACTTTCACTGGATCGCACGGATTTCCCGTCTGAGATTGAAGTGTTAAATTTTTATCAGACTGGCACTTGGATGGCGTGTTTACCCGCAGTTCATTTGCGAGATTAAAGATAAACTAAGCATGTAGTACCGAAGATTGATCCTTTCTGGACGCGGGTTCAATTCCCGCCACCTCCACCACGCTTACCGTCAGTTCTGGCATGAACTTCCTGCCGTTTTTTTTATCTCCCTGCCTTCGTTTGATTATTTTCAATGATGCCTGTTAAAAATATGATGAGCTGACCACACTGACAGGTTAATTAACTGCTCCTTTACATATTTTTTTTAGTTATTCTTGTCATATTCCAGCATCCTGTGTACTGATTAAAAGATCTGGCATTTAAAAACATCTCCTGCGATTAGTAACTTTGATGTGTTCCAACTGGCTGCGGGTTGATTGAAAGACTCGGCACCAGAGAACATCAGACCCATATCAGTAACTCTGGAAGTATTCCTTTTTGCCGATTGAACGGTTGAAAGACAGTTTTTTCCTCAGAAAATTAATCACGCAGGTGGTAATGAGAGAACTATGAAAAAATTTATTTTGCAGATAAACAAATCACCAAAACCGTCAAATCGTGAAATTGGCGTAATACGCCAGGAATGTCGGTGACACAACGGTTAGCGGAGGTCTAACCATGCTCAACTGTCGAAGAACTGAATGATGAAGGGCTCACTACAAATATCAGTATTTTTGTGATGCTTTGGTGACGAAAACACGGAATTTTAGCTCAGGCGTTTTTTATAAACATCATGTTTTTTTGAAAAGATTTGCAATTCCGAACCCTGAAATCTCTTGTTTTTTTATATTCACATGTACAGTCTCTTTCGGTTTGACTTCAGCAACCGGACTTAAGTGTAATCTTTGCTTTTGTTGACTTTCTTTGGATTTCTGATAACAGATTTGCTGCTGCCGTTTGTAATTTTTGAAATCTGCGTGAAAAAGATTTCTTTTTTGGAGCGATCTTTTTCCCTGGTGTACTGATCCGCATCGTCTTCAAGGTGCATGGTGTTTCCGGTATTCTTTTTATGAATGTATTCATTGACTGAATATCCCGAAAATATCATAGCAAGCAAAAGAACCGCAAAATTAATGTAGAACAAGATATTTGCAGAATCGAAATTAAAAATAAAGTCTGTTCTGATATCCCTGTGCAGCAGCAGAACAGAAGCTGCCAGCAGAATGCCGCCCTGGATCATTGCGCCTTTATTGGTCTTGAATAATCTCTTTGTTACATGAACTGCAATGATATAATACGAGATGAAAGCAAAAATAACGTAAAAAACAACAGGCAAGGCACAACTTCTTTCGGTGTGATCCAGTTTGTTGATTATATTCGGCATAAAAGTCATCAGTAGAGAAGAAAGAAAAATAACACAGGTCCAGATGCAGCAGTTCTTTTTGAATCTGGAAACAGGAAGCTCTTCAATTCCTTTTCCTGTCTGACCGTTCATTGCATACCTGTACTCATGTCCTTCGAATGTAACTTCGCACATCCATATGGGGAAAAGAGCATAGTTAATATAATCCGGTTTGCAGGTTATACTGGAAGAGCTGATGCTGTAATAATCGAATTTTTCTGCGTCGGTTATAAATCTCTCAAATGTATCCATCGCTCTCTTTTTCACTATGGCAAAACATGATGAATCATCAAGATCATAAATACAGGCGTCAAGTCCTGACAGATAACCGAAGCTGAATTCAGTTATCCCGTCGTATCTGAAAGGCTCCAGTGCATGGGTGATATCATCATCCACGCCGGTTGCTGCATCCTGGGGAACCTTGCGAAGCAGCATGCTTCCCTCGTTTTCTACGCTGAATACGTTGTGCTCGTATCTTCTGTTTTTGCTGCTTCCGTATGCTCTCTGTTTTTCAGCTACAAATTTAACCGTTCCGTCAATCTGCACGTCAAAAAGCCAGAAGGGAACATATATGGCCTTTACGTTTTCAAATTTTACCTTTTCTCTGAAGTTATCAGGAAGAAACAGGTGTTCGTCCATAAGCTTTCTGAATTTTTCAAAAAAATATTTTCTGTCCTGCTTAAACGGAATGATAAAGTCCGGAAATCTCTGATCTCTGTACTTGTCAACAAATACAATGGCATTGCCGCAGAAAGGGCAGTGATCAGTTGCACCGAGGGCTCCGGGAGACATCCTGCCGCCACAGGAGGAGCAGGTATAGGAACGGGCTTTTATTACATTCTCGTCAATCTGTCCTGTTTCATCTCTGTCGGCAGTAGCACCCTTCGAGAACATGTCAAGAACTGTTTCTGAGTATTCTGCTTTTTCTTTAAGAAGCAGGTCATATCTCACAACCGACATTCTTGTATTGCAGGACTGGCAGAGAAGCTTTCCTTCTGTGATATCGAATTCCATATTCCCGCCACAGTCGGGACATCTGGTGTGCTTAGGAACATCAATCATGATCACTCCCTGTTAAACATTATGATTTGCGAGTAAACAGAACTGTTGGCGTTCTATTAGAATCATCCAAATTTGAGCAAGTATACTCTTAAGAACATAAATTGCAATGAAGAAGTATATAAGACTGCTCTGATTTGTCAGAAATTTCTGGTCTCTGCAAATTCATGGTGGAACGGCACTGACAGATTGTTGATTCCTGATCGGAGGATTCCTTTCAGTGGAATTTGCATTTCAGTGGTATGCAGGTAACTGTACAGAAACAAAATCCTGAATATCGATTGGTTGGAGGATGACGCGACAGCAGCGAGGTTAATTCTGAATTCTGGCAATAATTATTCCTTGTTAATGAGATCTGTTTATTTGAAATAAATCATCCTTGAATATTTGCAGCTTGATTTGGTAAAGAGCAAAAAAAAACATGGATAAAACTTCCGGAGTTCATCCATGTTTTTTGTATTGAAAAAATTAAACCCTATTTCCCTACATGATGTTTGATCCAGTTACCGTTTTTATCTTTGGCTCTTAATAAAAGACGGGATAAAGAGAGCTCAAGACTGCGGTGTGCACTTGCTGTTCCTGTATCATCCAGTTTGGACCTTGAAAGAAACTTTCCGATGTCCCCCTCCGGCAGTTCCTTGATGAACTTCTGCACGTTATCTACAAAGGTGTACAGTCTGTCAGTCAGAAGCTGGATATTTTCCGGATATTTTCCTATATGAGGGCTGAAGATGGATTTATTTCTTAATTTAACCATGCCGAGAACACCTACATGCTGCTTGGTAATTCTGTCTTTAAACTTTCCTACCTGTTCTTTTATATTGTCAAATGTTGTAATAAAATCTTTATTACGAGCTATAAAATTTCTTGAATAGTTATCATAATCTTCAATGAATGCCCCTTTGGATCTTGGAATAAGAACCTTAAGATCTACGTCAAAGGTGAAATACTCACTCATTTTATTCAGAGTTTTTTTCATTGACTTCAAAGTACTGTCGCTGCATTCGGTGTATTGAGATTCAACCTTGCATTTGTTCCTGTCATGATTATAGTCTTTCATCAGACTGATAATATCGTTAAAATTCTTCTCATACTTGTTGTGATGATCCTTGTACCACCAGGTTAATCCGATGGAAAATGATAGTGCCCTGCGTGCAATGCTGTTTTCATCTGTATACTGGATTATCATTCTCCAGTATTCTGCCATCAGCTTCTGATTTGCTTCGATAACTGAAGCGTCAGCCAGTATATTTTTTCTTTCATTTTCATTATCAAATATCAGATTCGGACGGGTGGTTATATCCACTCTGAAATCAAGAGCCTGCTGAATTAGAGCACGGCATTTATCACGAATATTGTAAAAACTATCGTAATTTTCTGTATTTTTATCAGTAGGAATATATTGAACCGTACACTGATATGCAGCATCAAAATTGGCAAAATATTTTTGCACCTGTTCCATGGCATATTTTCTTCCATTAACTGGAGCATCCTTTGCCTCATTCTCTTCAGCACAGGCTGAATTAAAATCAGTCAGAAACATTAAGCCGGTCAGCAGCAGACCAAGCAACAATCTACATCTTTTCATTTTTTCCCTCCCTGCATTTCTAGAATCTGATATCATAGGTATTGACATACCAGCGGCCATTGCCCTTGCGTCTCAGTTCATGAGGATTTTTAGAACCGATCTGCTTTCCGTTTTTATCATATGCGCGGCTGTAAACAATAGCCAGCTCTTCCTTTTCACCGCCCATTTTAGTTAGCTGGTCTCTCTGATTTTCATTTAAAAAGTATGTATCCAGATCATTGGTGTCATCAAATCCTTTGATTACAGTGATTTTCGGATCATCAAATTCAACATATACATACTCGTCCTGGAAACGATTCTGATGCAGATCCCAGTGGTATCGCAGCAGTGATGTTCCTATATCGGTCTTTCGTCTGTCGGGATTGATGCAGTCCAGATAGAGTTTGTAATTCTTCTCCTTGATTGCTGTGGCAAATATTTCCATTACTTTCTTCGGATCGGCATCTTCCGGAACTGATTTGACCGTGTACCAGGAATCTTTGATTTTATCCACCAGCTCCTCTCCGATAAAATAACCTGAATTATCATTATTCGGATCGTAGACTGCAAGGACAGTATCATTGGCGTAAATCATCTCAGGTACAACTATCCATCCCCATACAAACGGAGACTTCTTCTCTACAGATGAATCCGGCGATTCTCTTACAAAACTTGTAATTTTGCCCAGAACCTTAAAATTAAGATTATCGCCGATGCTTGCATCCACCATACTTCTGTAGCGTCTTATGGCTTCATAGGCACCGTACCAGTTGCGCTCGTTCATGGATATGAAATAATACCCGGCAGAGACCTTTCCCACTGAAATGTAGTCACCAGAACCTCCGCCGAACATATTTGAAGGGTAGAGAACATTTTCCAGAACAACATATTTATTCAGATAATCCTGGATGTTCACACTTTCAGGATCCCCGGCTGGAAAAACTTTTGTAAGAACATTCTTGTCGGCCTGCTGCTTATTCCATTCGGTTTCATTCATTTTTTTTATCCGGGTGCGCATCTGCTCCTCGTTGGTTTTATATGCCAGCATTTCGGGAGTGATCTGCCGAAAATCACCCATGCTTCTCTGCACAGCGATTGAAGCTCTTTTCATCAGTTCCTTTACACGTGGATCATCCGGATACTGCTCATTCAGCTGTTTAATTCGGGTAAGTGCGTCAGTCTTATGAAAAAATCTGGTATTGCTCGCTCCCTGAGCTCTCTCTACTTCCTTTTCAAATTCCTTTAAAAAATAATTAGCCTTGTCTACATCGGCAAAAGGTGCCTCTGCCGCCATGACAGGAGAGGTCAAAATTGCCAGAGATAAAAGAACTGCAGATAATTTACGTTGCATAATCATACTCCCTTATATTCTTAATCTGTCAGAGAACAGATATCTCGTTTTGAATCAGATGACGCCGTTGCATCAGTATTTCATCCTTTCTTCATTACAGGTAACGGTAACGATCTGTTTAAAGATTTGAATAAAACAGCCAAATCAGGATTTACGCTATCGGAATTTAACAAACCATGCAGTGTCTTGAAAAAATACCGATGCAGTCATTATTGCCAATCTTGCAACTTATTTACAACATTAACTGTATCATACATTGATCCAGGCGACGAATCGCTTAATTCGGATTGCAAATTGGCACTTTACAAAATCAGTCAGGAAATATCCAGGATGATTTATTCCAAATAAACAAATCTCTTTAACATGGAATAATTATTTGCAGGAATTCAGAATTTATACTGATTGCTATCATGTCATCCTCTAACCAGTGATACTCAGTTTCTTATCCTTACTGTTACCAGCGTTACCTCTGAAATGCAAATTTTACTGATAGGATCTAACACTATGAGCCATCGTTTAATGGTTTGTCATTGTCGTTCCAACTCGAATTTGTAAAGAGCCCCAAATTTTGTGTCTTGTAAAATTTAAGTTAAACAGCGTATCAGTTTCCACCTGGTTTTATGACATCTTTTTTTCATGCATCGTACCGAGCTTGTTGTTTTTGAGTCTGCATCACATGGCTGTAAAACTCCTATACATTGATCACATTATTTTTTAATCATTGATCACAAAAATAAACTGTTATCCATATAGATGCTTTGAAAATCTTAAATGGTTGGGTAACAATTGCACGGTTTGCTTGGGTGTAGAAAAAATTTTGAGCATTCATGCAGACGAATGTTAAGACCAAAATAAAAAAAATAATAATAATTAGGAATTTGTGTTATGCAATTTGCAAAAAATGCATTTCGTCTTTCATTGCTCGCAAGTCTGTGCGCAATTGGCGGAAATGCTTCGGCTGTCATCGATAGCGGTGAGATGATTATTCTTCACCCGTTCCAGTGGACATACAGCAGTATAGCCAGGGAGTGCGTTGAGGTTCTAGGTCCGAAGGGCTACGACGGTGTTCAGATTTCTCCGCCTTCTGAGCACATAAACCGCAATGATGTCTGGTGGGCTGTTTATCAGCCGGTAAGCTTCTGGAACTTTACCACCATGGACGGTAATGAATCCGAGCTCAGGGATATGATCAAGCAGTGTAACAGTGCCGGAGTAAAGGTGTTTGCCGATGCGGTTTTCAACCAGAGAGCATCCGGATCCGGTGTCGGTATCGGCGGCAGTCTTTATTCCTCAAGACACTATCCGGACATGGATGAAAGCGACTTTCACGATAAAGGGTGTTACGGCATCAATTACGGTGATGCCGACAGCATAAGATTCTGTGATCTGTCCGGAATGCCTGATGTGGCCACTGATCGTGACGCCACAAGAACAAAAATTGCCAACTATCTGAAAAATCTTCAGAGCATGGGTGTATACGGTTTCCGTATAGATGCGGCTAAGCATATGTCTCCTGAAGATATTGCCGCAATTTTAAGGAAGGCGGGAAATCCACCTGCATATCTTGAGGTCATAGGAGCCGACGGGCAGCCTGTTCAGCCTTATCAATATGCTTCCATCGACAACTCCGTTGTAACGGATTTCAAGTATTCCGAAGTTATGCAGAGTAACATCTACAACCCTCAGTATCTGATCCAGATGAACGATTCATGGTTCCAGCTTCCGGGCTATGCATCTGAGGTTTTTGTAGCAAATCATGACAATGAAAGATGCTCTGCCGGCACATGCTCTATAAATTTCCAGAATAACGGATGGGCCTTCCAGCTGGCGCAGTCGTTCATGGTGGCATATCCTTACGGTACAGTCCGCCAGATTTATTCAGGCTATGAGTTTACCTCCCATGATGCTGCTGGTCCTCTTGATGCGGAGCGATGCACGGGAGGCTGGCACTGCGAACACCGTGATTCGATTGTAAACAACGCTGTCGGCTTTGCCCGTGCAACCCGCGGTGTCGGTGTAACATCAAAGGGATCGGAGGGCAGACTGATATGGTTCAACCGCGGCTCAAACGGATTCTATGCTTTAAATGCCGGGGATAATGATGTAACAAGAGAGTTCAGTGTTGAAATGCCGGATGGCATATACTGTGAAATTCTGCAGCAGAATGAACTGTGCGGCGGTCAGCAGATTACCGTACATGACGGCAAGGCTGTGATCAAAGTTCCTTCTCACAGTGCGGCTGCAATCTGCACCGGCAGCTTCTGCGGCAGTGTGGTACCGCCGGATCCGTGCAAGAACAATCCTTCCTCTCGGGAATGCGGACGCGACCGTTACTATGTAGGCTCGTCGAACAACTGGACTTTCACCAAGATGGATTCCGGCAGCAACGGCTGGTTTCTTCTCATGATGCTCGGCAACGACGGTACCGGAAAGCATAAATTTTATATAACTGATTCACCGGACTGGAACGGAAGAGTGTTCGGAGCGTCTGAAGGAAACGGTCTGGCGTTATGCGCTGATGTCAGATCCTGCGAACCTGCAAGTACCAGAGCCGTTGGCCGGAATATGCTGTATGTGGGTCTTGATAATTCATATACCTTCAATATGCAAATCGGTCCGGTAATTTTTCATGAAATTGAAGCTGAAATTAACGGATTGGAAGTTGCTTTCAGAAATGACAGCAAGGGCTCTTTCAATTACGTATGGGATTTTGGAGACGGTACAGCAGCTGCCGGAAGGAAACTGACCCACGTCTATGAAAAACCAGGAAAATACGATGTGGTCCTCACGGTATACGATAATCTTGAATCTGCAATAATCCATAAGACTGTTGAAGTGAAGGACGATGTCTGCAGACAGAAGTACAGTGAAATGTACTATGCAGGAACAAGCAACAAATGGGCTCATGATCCTATGAGCTTTAATTCTCAGACCTGCAGATGGGAGATCCCGCTGGAGCTTGACGGCAGAGGAGACCGAAGCGGTCCTCAGCGCTTCAAGATAACACTCAGCCCTGACTGGAAGCATACGGTATATGGAACCGCAGGCGGCAGCAGAATGTGCTCCAACCAGTCAGCCTGCGGCGATATTGATATCAGTGAAGCCGTCGGATCCTTCATTCTTAATGTTGATGAATCAGATATGTCCTGGTCCCTGGCTGCCGCAGGATATGATAATCATGCACCTTCGGCATTCTTTGAAACGGTTCAGACGGGACCTCGTCAATTCCTGTTCACCAGTACCTCGGTTGATCCTGATGGTGATGAGCTTGAGCTGAGCTGGGATTTCGGTGACGGAACTGCAGCAACCGGTGCAGTTGTTTCTCATACCTTCAGTTCGGATGAGTCGCTAACTGTGACTCTTGTGGCATCTGACGGAAAGGCCGAGTCCAGGTATGAGGATATTGTCATGATGGTTTGCGGCGACTGCGATTACATCGAGGCTACCCATGATGCCCTGTTCTTTGCCGGTACTTCAAACGGCTGGAATCATGAGGCTATGAAATATGATCCGAGCAGCGGCTACTGGAAGATTTCTCTTGTTCTGACAGGTGAAGGGGATACCGGCGGCAGTCAGCGTTTCAAAATTACCGATCAGTCAGGATGGAAGGGCACTGTATGGGGTGATGCAGGCGGAAATGCTCTCTGCAGCAAACAGTCGTCCTGTCCTGATGTAGTAATTGATGAAGTAGGTGTGTACACTCTTTCAGTGCATGACAGAGATCTTACATGGATTCTTCAGAAAAATGCAGGCTATGTTGCAAAGCACAGTGCCATGTACTATGCGGGAACATCAAACAGCTGGAAACATGAGCCTATGACCTTTGATACTCAGACCGGCAGGTGGTATATCAATCTGGATCTGACAGGAAAAGGCGATGCAGGCGGCAGCCAGCGCTTTAAGATTACTGATCAGGCCGGATGGAATGGAACTGTATGGGGCAGGGGATCAGACAACAGCCTCTGTCCGGATCAGCGTACGTGCGGTGATATCAGCATCAGTGAAACCGGCAGTCATGTTCTCTATGTCAATGATGAAACACTGACATGGATTTTAGAACCAAGGTAGGACAAACTGATATCTGAATAAACAGTAATGAATTAAGAGCCCCGGGATCCGGGGCTTTTTTGTATCTGCAGGATTTTTTCAGCTTCAAAGAAATGAAATCATACTCTTCGGGCTTTGACGCTTTCTGCAGTTTTTGAGATCTGCTGATTTGGCAAAGAGATGCGCGGGCTGATGTCAAAAGCTCCGCCGAAGAAAAAGTACAGCACTTTTCAGCAGCGAAGCCTCTGAAGATCCGGACTCGGTACACCCGCATGGATCTGTTTTATGAGTTATTCTGACAATGTTCTTCCGCCTTTTGTTTTTTAAAAGGAGAGGAAGCTTTTTTAGAAGTTGGATCCGTTCCAGCCCCAGTTATCAAGAGGGTAGTAGGCTACGTAGACCGCATTGCCCGGGATGCCCAGCACCTCCTCCAGAATTTTGCATATATTTGCAGTCATGTTTGATGCGGATGACGGCGATGCCTGGCCGTAGAGACTTACGGATACAAAGGCGCCGGCGGCAAGCTTTTTGCCGGCAAACCACAGATCCGCGCCGCTTTCCATTCCAACCATTACATACTGCTTTGGTTTATGAAGGCAGGTTACGGCTGCATCGGATACCTCATTCTGTATCTTTTCCTTCTGTTCGTCTGTTACCTGCACTGAAAGTTTCAGATTGATAAATGGCATGGTTACCTCCAATTCGGTTAGTGATTACTTCTGCATTTCACCACGGATACCCGTGGAGCCGGTTTTGCTGCCGTCTATAATTTTTACGCCGTCATGTCCGCCGATAATCAAAACGTCTGCTCCTCTGTGAGCAAAAAGTCCAACGGTCACAACGCCGGGGATCATGTTAATCCTCTTTTCAAGATCCTTCGGGGATTTGATCATGAGATCGTGTATATCGATGATGGAATTGCCGTTGTCAGTGATTACATTTGAACGGTAGACCGGTCTTCCTCCCATTTTTATCATTTCCCGCGATACGTAGTTTCTTGCCATGGGTATCACCTCAATCGGAAGAGGAAATGCTCCGAGTGTTGATACCAGTTTGGTTTCGTCAACTATGCAGACGAATTTTTTAGCAACCGCAGCAACAATTTTTTCGCGAGTAAGAGCAGCTCCGCCGCCTTTGATCATCTCAAGATTTCCGTTGATTTCATCTGCACCGTCAATATATACGTCGAACTCTTCAACATCATTAAGATCAAGTACAGGAATTCCAATCTTCTTCAGCCTTTCTGCGGAAGCCAGGGAACTTGATACCGCACCTTTGATCTTATCCTTGAGAGGAGCCAGATTTTCAATAAAGAAGTTTACTGTGGAACCTGTTCCCACACCGAGGATATCGCCCTCCTTAATATATTTTACAGCTTCAAGTGCGGCTGCCTTTTTCATATCGTTCTGATTCATTTGCCTACCTGCTAATAATCTGACATCCTCATCTGCCTGAAGGCAGGGGATTTCTACTATAGTTCCCACAGCAAGCTGTATGCTGCTCTCGGTGGGTTGACCGATAACACGGTTCACTTCACAAGCTCTGCGGCTTATGCCCCGGTCTGATTTGCCGTCATTGAGAAAGCCGGAGTCTATCTCTGCCGGCAGGAAAGATTATACCCAATTTTACGCCTTATATTAACGCCCTGAAGGACGAGGTTTTACGGCGCGATCAGATAAATTCCCGCCGGGGTGGTCACGGTTTCCAGTTTTTCATCCCAGCTGTCTGCGGGAACGGAGTCCACAAGCTGAAAATCGTGTGCAAGACCTATTATTTTTACCTCACGTCCGGACTGGCGGAGATTTTTAAAAAGCTGATCATAATAGCCTCCCCCCATTCCAAGACGGTTGCCTTTCAGATCGAAGGCCACAAGAGGAGCAAAGATTACATCCAGATCATCTGACTGGATCAGGGGACTGTTTTCATCCGGTTCAAGTATGCCGTATTTGTTCGGAACCAGAACCGTATCGTTGTCGTAGCGTCTGAAAGTCATTGCACGGGGCAGATCCGGATCAACAACAGGCAGATAGATTTCTGCACCGCAGGATGAAAGTTCTTCAATCAGCGGCATAGTGTCTATTTCACCGTCGGAAGCAAGATAAACAGCGTACGTGTTATATGAAAAAACATCTGGAATATTTTTTATCTGACTGAGCAGAGCAGATGAGGCCTGTTTCTGCTGGGTTTCGGTGAGCTCACGGCGGAGTTTTCGGATTTTCTTTCTTAACTGACTTCTCATATCATTTGACGGGGTGCCCTGGCATGGTTAAGTAATATTGCCTTGAACCCTATGGTTCAAGTGGAAACCGAGTTACTCCGGTTTAGGCTTCTTAATCAGGTTAAGCTTGCTCACCGCCGGGTAAACGATCCCTAGTTGTAATGCATCGGCTCAGGAACAGTGACCGCTCCAGCCAGGACACGTACTATTATTGTTGCTCCGCTCCGATTTTGTCAAGTTTTTTCATCAGCGAACTGATTTTGCTTTTAACTGCATCCATTTCTTTTTTGAATTCAGCATCCTTTGACAGATTTTCCTTGCAGTAGTTTACCGCCACCAGACTGATGACCTGCTCTATGGGAAGACGGTTGCTCGTCAGACTCTGCATTTCAGCAATATCGTGATTGAGTGTTTTTGCTGCTCTGCGGAATGAGTCGCTTTCTCCCGCCTTGCAGCTGATGGTGAATTTCTTTTTTTGAATTTCAATTTCAACTTTTTCTACAGTGGTGGAATCCATTTATTTATATCCCTGCTGATAATCTTTAGAACCGCACGTTTTGGCGGACATTTATTCTGCCGGAGCCGCATCTGTTCTTTACACAAAAACTCCTTTTTGCAGTCTATCAGAAACGTATCCTTTTGGCAAACAGACGCACCGGGAGACTTAATGCTCAGACCTTGCAGGATCTTGATCCGGACTGATTTTTCAATCTGATTTTTTGAATCGGATTAACATTAATGGTCTGCCGGTTTGTGTATGATTGATCCGTGATATCTTTAACTTAGCGCAGGCAGGTGGGTTATGGTTCAGAATGAAGCAGTTGTAAATGCAGGTGATGAGGAGATTGAAAAAGAGGCTCCGGAACTCAAGCTGAAGTTCAATTCCATGCTCAGAGAAAATCTCAGACATATTTTTATCCGCACCGTTGATAATGAGTACTATGTCCGCACTCTTGTCTACCGGAACAATTTCTACCGGGAAATAAATCCCGAGAGTGTTCCGCTTTTCTCCTTCTCGCTTCCGGATGACGCACCCGTCTATATCGAAGGGTATCAGATGCTCTCCCATATCGGCGGCACTGCATCAGCACCTGTCCAGCTCGGCAGAATGAATGAATTTACGGATCTGAAGATTTGCAGCCTGTCGGCGGGGGAGGTCTGCGGTTTTAATTATCTGCTGACATGCATTGATGACGAATGGTATCTTCTCGGTGCACTGACATGCATGAGCACCTTTCTTTCCTTTCACCTTAAGAACAGCAGGGTTGATGTGGTCTGGGAGATGTCCGGCGTCGGAATTATGCCGCGAAGCGAGTATGAGGGTGAGAAAATCTGTCTTTTATCCTCGGAAAGCAGAAGTGAAGTGCTCAATCGCTACGGATCGCTTATCGCCAGATTTCACAAGCCCCGGCTTACTGTTCCTAAAACAGGGTGGTGCTCATGGTATGCCTATTACGATATGGTAACGGAGGAGGAGATTTATAAAAATCTCGATCTCATGACCGGCAGCTGGTCGGAACTTGAATATCTTCAGATTGATGACGGATATCAGACTCATATGGGTGACTGGATGACTCCGTCGGATCGCTTTACCGGAGGACTTGAGGGCATATGCAGCCGTGCCGCCAGTGCCGGCAGGAAGGTTGGGATCTGGGTTGCACCGTTTATTGCTAGCGGAGAATCGGCTCTGTTCAGGGAGCATCCCGACTGGATGATCAGAGGAGCAAAGCACCATCCTCTTGTTGCCGGTGACAAAACCTACGGCGGCTGGAGAGATCTGCCGTGGTATCTTCTTGATTTTACAATACCGGAGGTGAGGGATTATATCCATAAAGTTTTTTCCTACTTTCACGGTACTCTCGGCATAGACTATTTCAAGCTTGATGCACTGTTCTGGGGTGCCATACCGGGGTTGAGATACCGTAATCCCGGCATTACCGTGTGTCAGCATTTCAGAACGGCCATGGATGTTATCCGCGATGCCGTGGGTGATGAAAGCTATATTCTTGGGTGCAATGCGCCTCTGTGGCCGTCACTTGGACTTTTTGAAGGGCAGAGGGTTACTGATGATATCGAAAGAAGGCATGCCAGGATCAGCGAGCAGAGTGTTCAGGCTCAGGCCCGCAGCTGGATGTCCGGGGTTCTGTGGCTTAATGATGTGGACTGCATGGTGTCAACCGGAATAATTCCGGAGGATGCCGAGATTATGCAGAAGATGCTTCTTGAATCAAAGGGACCTCTGATTATAGGTGATCCTCTGGACAAGGCGCATAAGGAACTTCATGATCTTGTAAAAAAGTGGCGCAGTGCCACAGAAGTTTCAAAATAGATTCTGACATCTGGTTTAAGCTGTTTCTGCCATGAGATAAGGAGTTTTAATCCGGCGATCCGGGGCGCAGTCCTGCAGGCCGGATTGGAATGTTTTTTTTCAGTCTTCTTCCTTTCTTAATTTTTTCCGGCACTTCTTTTCCCTTTGTTATGCGTTTGCACTGTATTGCAATGACTGTTAGAATTGTTCACCCGCGGAATATTTCCGGATATCCGCCGGCGGGTGACGATTACCTTTTGAACCGGTTTTGCTACATCATGAGGATTTTATGATTTCTGATGAACTGAGTGCGGCGTGGAGCAGCGGAGAGGCTGCTATTTTACTTGAAAATCTGGATTTGGAAATTACCGAGGTTCATGGACTGATATGCGGTCTGATTGCCGGAGGCTGTGCAAACGACGTGTCTGCGTATATGCCGAATCTTATGAATATCCTTAACAGCGGCGAGCCTTTCGGCGAGTCCATAAAGGAGTGGCTGGTGGACTTTTTCGGTATTGTATCAAAGCAGTATCATGATATGGAGACTTTGGAGTTTCCTTTTGATGACAAGCTTGTTTCTGCTGATGACACTGTCTACTATCTTTCAATGTGGGCCGGCGCTTTTCTTCTAGGCTTCGGGTGCAGCTTCGGCAGCGAGGAGCTGTCCACATCGGGCAGGGAGCTTGTTGAGGAGATTTCTGCATTTACCCAGGTGGAGTCGGAGGATATTGACAGCGAGGATGAACTTGAAAATGTGGTGACAACACTGGTTGAGCATCTGAAGGTTTGCGCCATGTCGCTTTATGCCGACTACGGAGCGGTTACCGGAGGAAAAATACCTCTGCGAGAGAATGATAAAAAGAAGGAAGGTCCGATCCGCGACGGTGAGCTTGTTATCGGCGAGGAAGGAATACATCTTTCGGATTTGACCAAACTTTGATCTGGAACTTTATTTAATCTTCAGTCCGGAAGCCGGAGTTCTTTACTTGTTGTACGGCTCATAAACGTCCGGTGAATCGTCGTTTTCATCCGGACTGAGCCCCTCTCCCGAGATATGCATCGGATTGAGCTGGAGCATTATGCTTTCAGCAATGCCTTTTGTTTTAACATTATACACGCAGGTTTTCCTGCCTGTTGATTCCACTGCATGCTGCAGCCTCCTGTATTCATCGAGCTTCACCGGATCCTGGATAATTTCAAGTGCCAGATCGGAGCTTATGGCAAGATATTCAAAGGAGTATTTTCTCATGAGCTCCTGTGCATGAAGAGTGTTGTCCTGACATACAAGAGTGAGGTTGAAATCCATTTCTCTGAGTTTGAGAACTGTTTTTCCGGTGTCGTATTCAGATGTAAGCAGGTACTGCTTATCCAGAGCAAAAACGATTCTGCTGTTCATGAGAGTGTATTTGAGTGTCATGGTTTCAAGAAACTCAAAGAACTTGGGATCATTGATCTGCTGCTGCGTTAATATAATAATAACCGCGTTGTACTGATCTTTTCCTGCCGTATCAAGTTTTCTGAGCATGCTGAAGCTGTTTTCAAGCAGCATGCACAGCACCCGGCGGTGGCTTCCGCGGTGTTTGAGACGCCTGTAGAATTCATATCCCGTAACTGTATCCGTATCCGACACCCGCCATTTCGGATTGCACAGCATTGAAGTGTACGTCTCAAGATCAGTTTTCAGCACCGGACGGAATACGGTGTATATTTTCCCGTCCTCCAGATCCTTTTCAAACTCCATATCCGCGACATTCGAATTTGTGAGTCTGCCCTTCATGGAATCGTTAAAAAATACCGGCTTCGCGCTGTGACTGCCCATGGCATCAACTAGTGCCAGATCCGCATTGAAATACAGATCTGTTGATGTATCCGAGGATGATTTCAGTTCGCAGACGCCGCAGCTTACAGTTCTTCTGCCATGAATACTGTTTGAAAAGTAGCGGGAGGTGAGCAGATCCATTATGTTCTGGAGAATATCGGTAATTTCACTCAGATTTTTGCGATCGTGAATGAACAGACTGTAACTGATATCGGCATCAGTGCCGAGGCAGTCACGCTCATTGAGAAAGGTTTTTATGGATGCAAGCAGCTCTTCCTGCACCGGTTTTTCACTGTCCGCTGATTCCGCAATCTGCAGGTTGACGTTTAACAGAGCAAGGGCGGAGCAGGAACCGGGGTTATGGATAAGAATGCGGCTTGTTACATTCTGACAGAAAAGCTCCTTGAGCGGCAGACCGGTCCCGGGATCATGATCAGAGTAGCTCAGCAGAAGTTCTCTGAGGCGTCTGATGGTGTCTTTCTGCTGATTGCTTGTTTTGACCAGTTCGGCAAGCTTGAGCTTGATATAGTTGATTTCATCCCTCATCATAAAGGACGGATTGAACTGAATGTGCCTCCTGATTATGTTCACGCAGTCATTGACCGCACTGATTCTCCGGAAAAACAGGATCGCAAATCCGGCAGCGGACGCAAGAAGCAAAAGAAGTCTGTATTTTTCAGCTGCGGCGAACTGCAGCAGATTTTTTCCCTTTCCTGACGATACTGCAAAAAAGATATCATCGGACGGTATGAATTTATCAGCTTTGAGGTAGACATATCTGTCTTCTGAACTGCCGCTGATACGTCTGAGAATCTCTCTGATGCCGGGTTTTACCCTGTCAGGATCGTTTTTAAGATCAAAAGTATCTGAAAAAGTTGTGCCGCCTCCCGAGTAGACAGCCGTTTCATCGGAGACGGTGCTGTCATTTTTTAACATTCCGCCTTTAATTCCGGGGTTGTCTATAATGAAGAACTGACCGGGGTGATGCACGTTTTCAAGTTTTCTTGCAACCTGCTCAAAGGGTGCGGCGTAACTGATTTCCACCGGAATGCCGGTTTTATATATGCCTGTCCTCCTGTTGAAAATGTAGCATTTTCCGCTGCAGTCGAGGAACGGATATACCGTATTTGTGCTGAAATTCTCCTGAATGAAATCAGAATCGCCTTTATCCGCTGTGCTTTTCTTTATCAGTTCCCTGCCGGAGGATATTTCCCTGATCGTCAGGTAGTCAAGCCGGACATCGCTGCCATCCTGCTGTTTGCTTTCTGTCACAGTCCTGTCGGCATCATTCAGGATCCTGTATATTTTCAGAGAAATTTCTGTTTCCAGAACATTGCCGGGGCAGGACTTTCCTTCTCTGTTCCAGTCAAGGATAAGAAGAAACAGCAGTGCCGCCGCCGAGAGAAGAAGTATGATCTCAGCAAGGCTCTGGACAATCATGGGTATGCGGAGAAGACTTTTTACTTTCATGAGAGATCAAACCCCTTCCGGTATTCTGTTCATATCCTGCGCTTCAGTACCCGAATCCTGAAAAATCCGTATCATTGCGGTTGAAATCTCCGTCCCGGTGTCTGTGCGGGGATACTCCGTCCTCATATTCTGCTTCGCTGTCATCCGTGACGGTGTATTCCGTCTCTGCTTTCGCTTCATTTTCTACGCTGCCGCGGTATTCAAGATCTCTTTTGCTGTAGGATGTTTCATTTTCAGCAGATTCCGGTGATGATACGTTGCGGAGCAGATCGTAACTGCCTAAAGTTCTGCCGTAGGATGCATTCTTCAAATCTATGATTACAGGCCTGAGTTCGATAATGGAGCTCATGCACCAGTCCCCCACCATATCCGGCAGATATTCCTTGTTGCAGTTTGCAGTAAGAATTGTGCTCACATTGGCGTTATGCCTGCACCTTATAATGTTCGACAGCCTTTCCGCTCTGAAATCCGTAAGTTTTTTCTTGTGCAGAACTATGTCATCGAGTATCAGAACCCTTGTTTTCTCGCTTATCATCATTTCTATCTGGTGTCTGGCTCCGGATTCGCTGGAATTATCCAGAAGTTCAAACATGAGCTGCGGGAAACTGCGGTAGATGACATTTTCACGTCTGAGAAGAAGTTCATGAGCTATGGCCCCGGCAAGATGTGATTTTCCGCTGCCCGAGGCACCGAGGATCAGGAGATTTGCTGCATCCCTCTCCTCTGAATACTCCATTACCGAGTTTATAAAATCCCATGCCTTCTGCCGGTGCTCCCTGGTGGCTGGATCATTCTGTATCATGGTTTCAAATGTCCATCTCTGATTCAGATCAACCTGAAGCATCATGGGGTTTTTCAAAAGAGTCTCATTGCGCAGGATGGTGTTGCGCCGGTTGGCTTCGGCGTCGTTATGACGTTTTAGAGACTCATAATCCACATGTTTACAGCCTGATGTATCAGCCATTGAAAGAATGCGTTCAATTATCCGGTTTCCCTGGTCTTTCCGGCCGGAATCGCTAAATCCGTTTATATCAATGTTAAGCTGTCTGCCGAGTATGCTGTCTTTATTCATTTCCATTTCTTTTCGCTGATCTCAAGTGGTGATCAAAAAAATCCGAAACGATCCGGAATGTCGCTTTTTTTTATGAGGGACATTCCGAATCAGTTTTTTTCCCGCCGGTGAATTCTTCTTAGAGCACATCCTGCGGATTAATTTCTCCGTCATCTGTCGGAATATTTTTCTTTTCGAATAAAAAAAGGTTCTCAAGTTTAATTTTATCTTGATATGACAATCTAAAATGTGAATTCTTTGACACTACGCACTTTGAGCATGTCTGAGAACCCGTATGCACAGACTGATCCAGCCTGCTTCTTTCGACAGTGTTCAGACCGTTTTTCGAGTCGTTCTGCCGGACCTCCTACTTTCTCTGCAGACCGATCTTCTCGCGATAGACTGTTACCCTGTCCGATTCCATTGAATGGCGTCTCTTGAGATAGCTTACAAATTTCTGATCCCACTGGGATGCCGTGTGTCTTGCATTTGGACGTACCATCCAGTAGCTGCGAAAATCTGACAGTTCTCCGCTTGTATATGTGGCGTCTATAAGCATTCCGATGCGTGCCATTTTTACGAAATCCGGTGACGGTGTCCAGTCCTCGCTCATGCCGGTGATTTCTCCTGAAAGATTTGTCAGCGAAGAGCCGAGATCCGCCTTCTGTGCGACAGTCAGTCTGACCGTCAGACCGTGGTAGTCTTCATATTTTCTTACTGATCCCGGGGCAAGCTCCATCATTCCGATATTTATGAGATCCGTGATGTAGCTGTTAATCTGTTCGGCGGAAGGGATAAAAAACGGCTTTCCGTCATGACCGAGTATGGTCAGAGCTTCCGTCAGTCGGTTGTAGTCTATTGTATAAAAAAATGACGCATCGGCATTCGGCCGGATTTCAAAGACATAAAGAGAGCGTGCTTCATGACTGATGAAGCGGTTGTTCAGACTGTCTAGTTCACGCTGGTTCATGGTAAATTCCTGACGATTCGGTGAAATATGCCGGTTTCTGCATTCAGGACAGCATTATATCATGATCAGCCGGTGTTTAACTGTGTCCGGAAAATATGAAGCCGGAATGTCCGGTTCGGCATGCTGATTTTCCTTTTGTGCTTTTTTGAATTTAATTTTTGGATTTCAAGGAGTAAAATACACAGTCAGTTAATACTGATCGGCAGAATTTGTTCAGACTGTTTTGCATGTCTGGGCGTAAAGATGATGCTGTTTTTTTTTGCTGCTTATTTGTATGCAGGTGAACCGTTTTAACCTGCGGGATATGGACATCCGGAAGTTGCGGCAGTTGCGAAATCCGCTGCAGGTGTGAATATCGTGACGGAGTTTCAGGATACCCGGTGTTGTGATTTTTTATAGATTGGTAAAAGCGTATGGAACAGCTTGATACTACTGATATTAAGTTAATTAAACTTCTTCAGGAAAATGCCAGATATTCACTTAAATATCTGGCAGAAAAGGTGGAACTGTCCACTCCTGCAGTTTCATCCAGAATTGAAAAGCTTCAGAATACAGGGGTGATCAAGGGATATTCCGTCGTGATTGATCAGTACAAGCTTGGATTTAATATTACCGCTTTCATCAATCTTGAAGTGCCTCCTACAGGCAAGCCTGGTTTCTATCAGTACATAGAGACATGTCCCAACGTTCTTGAATGCAACTGCGTTACGGGCAGCTACTCCATGCTGATCAAGGTTGCATTTAAGACAACGATGGAGCTTGACGGATTTATCGGATTTCTCCAGAAGCAGTTTGGTGTTACCAATACTCTTATTGTTTTTTCAACAGCGGTGGAGCCGAGGGGTGTGGATCCGGAACTTTCAGAACAGGCTCTTTCGAACAGGGGAAAATACTGATTTACCGGCTGTTTCCGGTTTCTTGACTGTAAGCCGGATTTTTGATAAAAATACTTTATGGATCACAAACGCGGTTGTTCATTTCCGGATAGGTGCCGTCCGATCCGAAAATATGGAAACAATGTGTTTTCTGTGTATCACGGTGGGGATCCTTCGCTTCCCGGTTGGAGGATTATGTATCAGTTAGACTATGGATATTTGGAGATTTTAAATGAAAGTTACTAGTTTAATTGCAGGTTCGGTTCTTTCACTTTTTGCTTTTGCAGCCAATGCAGATCTTGATATCATCAACAATACCACTTCAACCATAAGTGCCATTTACCTCAGCGATAATGCTGTTGAGGACTGGGAAGAGAATGTTATTGAAGGTTCTGTTGTAAATCCTGGCGAAACAATGCACATTGAAGTTGAAGTCAAGTACGACAAGTTCGATCTTCGCGTTGAGTCAACAGAAGGCGGTTACGAGGATTATTATGAATTTCCTGGCAATGCAACTGTTATCCAGCTCAACGGCGCAGGCAAGTCACAGTACAAGTAATTAAAAAGATTTTTTTATTTGACTGTTCAAAAAAGAGGGGAGAACCCTCTTTTTTTGTGCCTTAAGTATGGAATATCAGTATGCTTTTCTGAAGAAACGTTTTGCTGCGTGAAATGCCGGATCTGCTTTCACGTGATGTAAAAATCCCCGGAAAAGCGGGCTCTGCAGATGTTCCTGATTTTTGTCCGCCTGCCTGTTTCAACTGCCTGCAGTTTCTGTCCCGTAAAGATCCGGTTCTTTAAAAGACGGAGAATTTCGTTTTTCCGCAGATAATGATTACTCCTGCTTCTTTTTTGTTCAATATATTTTTCTTCTGAACAGTGAAGTTGATCGGTATGTTATAATTGCGGCAGATTAATGTATAAAGTATGCAGATTTGAACATGGAGTTTCTATGTGGGATTATTCAGACAAGGTTAAAGATCATTTTTTCAATCCTCGCAACGCCAAGGAACTGAAGGACGCAAATGCAACCGGCGATGTCGGTTCAATCACCTGCGGCGATGCTCTCAGACTGCAGCTTAAGGTGAATCCTGAAACCGAGATTATAGAAGATGCCGGTTTTCAGACATTCGGATGCGGCAGTGCCATCGCTTCATCATCTGCTCTTACTGAAATGATTATCGGTAAAACGCTTGATGAGGCTGCGAAGGTTACAAACAAGGAAATAGCAGATTATCTTGACGGACTTCCTCCGGAAAAAATGCACTGCTCGGTCATGGGCAGGGAGGCGCTTGATGCCGCCATTGCCAACTACCGTGGTATCAAGCCAGAGGACAATCATATTGAATCACCTCTGATCTGCAAATGCTTCGGTATTGACGAGGCAAAGATTGTAAAAGAGGTAACTGAAAACAATCTTACCACGGTTCAGGATGTCATCAACTACACCAAGGCCGGCGGAGCCTGCGGATCATGTCATGAAAAAATTGAAAAGATCCTTGAAGGTGTCAAGAAGGGCGAGTACGCAGGAAAATATGTAACTACGGATATGGCCGCCGTGAAGAGGGCTGCCGAGAAAAATTCCTGCACCCATGATCATGAAGAGGAGATGAAGAAGGCTTCGGAAAACAGACCGGCGGATGAAGCTCAGCCGTTTTTCATGAAGTCTGAGTACAAGGGAAAAACAGCAAAGAGTGCAGAGGAGGATCAGAAAACACAGGAACCTGCTCCGAACACGACGCATCTTCTCTGGGAGCCTGTAATGAAGATCATTGAGGAAATAAGACCAGGTCTTCAGGGAGACGGCGGCGATATAGAACTTGTACATGTTGATTTCACCCGGATTGACGTCCGTCTGACCGGTCAGTGTCAGGGCTGCATGATGGAGGATATGACTCTTTCCTTTATCGCTGATCTTATCGAGGAAAGGATCGGGTTGAAAGCTATGATCGTAAATCTGAACAATCCTGCCTTTGCAGAGTATGATTCGCTGTAAAAAATACAGAAACGGTCAGGGTCGGCATATGAGGAGGTCAGGGATCACGCTGTATCTTTGATATTTCAGACCGCTGCCGGTTTAGAATTAAATTTTTTTGAGAATATTTCAAATGAAAGTTTACCTGGATAATAATGCCACAACAAAAATTGCTCCTGAAGCACTGGATGAGATGATGCCGTTTCTGACTGAGAATTACGGTAATCCATCATCAATGCATGATTTCGGGGTTCCTGTCAGTGAAGCTCTGAGCAGGGCCAGGAGCAGGGTTGCAGCCCTTATCGGTGCACAGAAGGATTCTGAAATAATTTTCACATCCTGTGCAACAGAGTCGGATAATACTGCCATTTATTCTGCTCTTCAGGCATTTCCCGAGAGAAAGGAGATAATCACCTCTGTTGTGGAGCATCCCGCCATTCTTCAGCCGTGTGCTTTTCTTGAGGAGCACGGTTACAAGGTTCACAGGGTTCCGGTGAATTCCAGGGGTCAGCTTGATATGGATTTTTACCGTTCAGTGCTATCCGACAGAGTAGCTCTTGTATCAATCATGTGGGCGAACAATGAAACAGGAACAGTTTTTCCGGTTGAAGAACTGGCCCGGCTTGCTCATGAAAAGGGAGTTCTGTTTCATACCGATGCTGTTCAGGCACTGGGAAAACTGCCGATTGATGTAAAAAATACTGATATTGACATGCTTTCGTTTTCAGGACATAAAATTCATGCTCCAAAGGGTGTGGGCGTGCTTTATGTCAGATTCGGCACAAAATTCCGTAACTTTATGAGAGGCGGTCACCAGGAGAGAGGTCGCAGGGCCGGAACTGAAAATACCGCTTCAATTGTGGCTCTGGGCAAGGCCTGCGAGCTTGCGATGGAGCATATGGATCATGTTCTCAATGAGACGGCACGTCTCAGAGACAAACTCGAGCAGGGGATTCTGTCTCAGGTTACCCATGCGTTTGTTACCGGTGATCCTGACAGCCGTACTCCCAATACCTGCAATATTGCATTTGAGTATGTTGAAGGTGAGGGTATTCTTCTCAAGCTTAATCATGAAGGAATTGCGGCGTCATCGGGCAGTGCATGTACATCAGGTTCTCTGGAGCCTTCTCATGTCATGATGTCCATGAAGATACCGTTTACTGCAGCTCACGGAACCATAAGATTTTCTCTTTCGCGTTATACTACGGAGGAAGAGATAGATTATGTAATATCAAAGGTACCGGGTATCATTGCAGAGCTGAGATCTATAAGTCCGTACTGGAAGCAGGTTGCTGAAGGTGCACCGGCCTTCAATCCTGATTTTAAGGGAACGCTGGGTTCGTAATGTAATGTGGGGGACGGTCGGTCCGCTCACCTGGTTATCTGTACCGGGAAATGCCTGCAGCGCAGAGTTTCCCGGTTTGTTGTTTTTGAGCGGACGGCAGTTAGCAACTGATTGCTTCAGCCATTATTCTGCAGCTGCCTGTTTATCTCTTTAAAAAAATCTTGGCTTTGTTGTAAGGATGTATTGATATATTTTATATAAATATATGTAATAATAATTTACACAAAGCAAATATAAAACTATTTCCGACATGTTTATGGAGATAAAAGTAATTCCTACGTTTAGCTGTGAAACAGCAAAACTGGAAGTAGCGGATGTGGCGAATCATTTAAGAATCTCATTTAGAAACGGGGAATTATTTCAAGCTTCTAAACGAATGAGCTTATAAATGTTGTAATTTGTATCAATACATCTTTACAACATAGCTTTTTTAATT
>JAEEOK010000029.1 GCA_016284235.1 Succinivibrionaceae bacterium | reverse complement strand
AGGAGACCTATATGAGCCAAAAGGCAGTTTGTCGCACAAACTAAATAAAAAATCCAAGATTCTCTGAAGCCTTGTCACGTCTGGGTTTACCCCACTTTTTTTAGGTTGGTTGCTGTAAAACTCGGGTTTATTACATCCTTCACCAAAAAGTTTCTACTGCCGTTTGTTGATCCATGATTAAATAAAAGATTCACAAATTTCGGGACTATATCCGCAAAGGGATAGTCCCTAATTAACTTAAAAAATCATCATTATTGTTAAGTTTCAAGATACGTATGCACTGATCCCTCGTCGAGTGCTCTCTCATATCAAAAAAAACTTAAACCGGTAATCACAGAACTTCAGAAACGCACGATAAACAAGAATATTAAAGAGGGCGGGGATCTCACAAACAAAACTGTGGATGCCTCGCCCTCAAAAGAGTATATGTACCCCTGCTGATATTAGTGTCTGAAATGACGCATTCCTGTCAGCACCATCACCATATTGTGCTCATCCGCAGCCTGGATAACCTCTTCATCACGAATTGATCCGCCAGGCTGAATAACGCACTGAATACCACACTTTGCAGCGGCATCAATACCGTCGCGGAACGGGAAGAAAGCATCTGAGGCCATTACGGATCCTGCAACCTCAAGATTTTCCTCCTTGGCCTTGATTCCTGCTATTTCTGCAGAATATACACGGCTCATCTGTCCTGCTCCGATACCGATGGTCATGCGATCCTTGGAATAAACAATGGCATTGGATTTAACAAATTTACAAACCTTCCAGCAGAAAAGGAGCTCCTCAAGTTCAGACCTGGTTGGCTGACGTTTGCTTACGACCTTAAGATCATCTATACCAACCATACCAAGATCGCGATCCTGAACAAGAAGTCCGCCGTTTACTCGTTTACAATCCATTGAAGGCTGCTTCTTATCCCAGAAACCGCATTCAAGCAATCTTACATTCTTCTTCTGAGAAACTATTTCCTGTGCTTCAGCGCTAACCTTCGGAGCAATAATAACTTCACAGAACTGGTTGCTGACAATCTGCTGGGCAGTCTTGCCGTCAAGCTCGCGATTGAAGGCTATAATTCCGCCAAAGGCTGAAGTCGGATCTGTTCTGAAAGCCTTGGAATAAGCTTCGTGAAGATCTGAACCAAGAGCAACACCGCACGGATTTGCATGCTTAACTATCACACAGGCTGGTTCATCAAACTGCTTCACACACTCCAGCGCAGCATCAGTATCGGCAATGTTATTATAGGAAAGAGCCTTGCCCTGCAGCTGTTTTGATGTGGAAACATTGGCTTCGGTATTATCCTTTTCAACATAGAATGCAGCAGCCTGATGACCGTTCTCGCCGTAGCGCATATCCTGCTTCTTGATGAACTGAAGATTAAGAGTACGAGGGAATTTAGAATCAGCCGAGCATTCTTCACTGATACCGTAACTTGGTACCTTGGTTCCGAAATAATTTGCAATCATACCGTCATACATTGCTGTATGCTCAAAGGCGGCAATAGCCAGATCGAAACGGGTCTCATACGTAAGAGAATTTTCATTGGCATCCATTTCCGCAATAACTCTGTTGTAATCACAGGCATTTACAACAATTGCAACGTCCTTGTGATTCTTTGCGGCAGCACGCACCATTGTAGGTCCGCCGATATCAATATTTTCAACAGCCTTTTCCAGAGGACAGTCGGGATCAGCTACAGTTCTGGCAAACGGATACAGGTTAACCACCACCAGATCTATAGGCTTGATGTCATGCTGCTTCATAACCTCATCATCAATAGTGCGACGACCGAGAATTCCGCCGTGAATCTTCGGATGCAGAGTCTTTACCCTGCCATCCATCATTTCAGGAAAACCGGTGTAGTCACTTACTTCAACGACAGGAAGTCCCTCCTGTGCCAGCATACGAGCTGTACCGCCTGTTGACAGAATTTCAATGCCTCTTGATGATAGAGCCTTTGCGAATTCAACGATTCCGGTTTTGTCAGAAACGCTGATCAGAGCTCTGCGAATTGGACGATTATCCATAGTTACAATACCTTAGACTGTTTAAAACTACTGATCTCAGTTACAAAAAAACAATGACCGCCAACAGTATTTTTATCAAAATACCGTGCAGTCTGTCAAATAATGAGAAAATTTCTCACCAAATTGAATCGATTATATATGAAAGATAACCGTTCCACAACACCGAAAAAACGGTTATTGTCTAGGCAGATAATTCTGCGGATTCACAGACTGTCCGCGATAGCGGATTTCAAAATGCAGATTCACCATATTAGAATCGGTATCTCCCATCCTGCCTATCACCTGTCCTGACTTAACCAGATCACGCTCTTTAACCAGGATCCTGTCATTATGGGCATATGCCGAAATATAATCATCATTATGTTTAATAATAATCAGATTTCCATAACCTCTCAGAGCGTTACCGGCATAAACAACCTTTCCCTCGGCGGCCGCCTTGATATTCTGTCCCTTCTTGCCGGCTATGTTTATACCGCTTGCCCCGCCAGAAGAAAACTTCTTTACAATCGTACCGTACGTAGGCCACTGCCATGTTAGTTTTGAACGGCTGTTATATGCAGATTTCTGAGACGTAATCTGCTGAGGATTCTTAAGAGGGGATATAGGAACCGAAGCTGCCGTGGTCACTTCTCCGGAAACGGACGGCTGACCGGAAGCAGATGTCTGATGAACGGAAGAGTTACTTCTAACTGCCGGACTGAATGTTGGTTTTCTGTCATCAATAATCAGAAGCTGACCAGCGTTTATTGCATACGGAGGCTGAATATGATTGATCCTCGCCATATACTCCACTGACTTTTTATAGCGTTTTGCCACATTGTAAAGAGTATCTCCGGACTTTACTCTGTACACATTCTTGACATTAAGATTTTTGATCTTAACAAGAAGTATGTCTCCCGGGTGTATCACCGCATTAACCGGATCAAGTTTATTAATCAATGCCAGAGTTCTGTAATCAAGGCCATTGGCAAAAGCTATGGAAAAAAGTGTATCACCGCGCTTTACTACATAGTGGTTTGAATCAACCCTGCTTGATGCAGAAACATTCGATCTGACTGTAGTATTAGATCCTGTTGTAGAACAACCAGAAGTTACCATTGCCGAAATCATGACAACTGCCACAAGGTTATAAATTTTCATTGTGCTCCCGTTTTGTATGAGTTTCAAACAGTCGGTGACAACTGACACTTCAAAGAAAAGCAAAAAAGTTGGAATTATCACACATTGGAATCAAGCAAATCTGTAAATCACTAGAGCTGAAACAACAGCTCCCACCATCATCCATCCTATAATATCAATATATTTTCGTATTTTTTCAGCCATGGAATTTCCGCCTATCTTTATCACTATAGCTTCAAGATAGAAGCGTGCACCGCGACCTACAACCGATACAAGAATAAAAGGAAGCAGAGAAAGCTGGGAGGTAAAATCCCAGAAACCCACAGCCCCCGAAGATGCCATCATTCCAGTGGTAATAGCAATAACCTTGTACGGTATCGGAGTAAAGGCACCCACCGCCACGAATAATATTCCAAAATCAGAAAACCACTGCTGTATTACATCTGTGTAGCGGATAAAATTCAAACGTTCAAAAATATCTTCAATAAACCCGTTCCAAGCATAATATCCCAGAAGATAACCAACGATTGCTCCAAGGACAGAGAAAAAAACAGCATACGAAGCTATTCTCAGTGCCTGCTTAGGTCTTGCTAGACACATAGGAATAATCATCGCATCTACAGGAAGAGGCCAGAAAATGGACTCGATAAAAGAGTTTGCAGACATGAAAAACATTGCTTTAGGATGTCTGGAAAGTTCAATGCAGTAATCATACATCCTCTGAAAAATCTTCATATCAGTCAGAAACTCCTGCAATTAAAGGAACAAAGTTAACAGAGCCGAGAGACCGACGTGTGATTTCTCCGGATTCAGACTTATTAAACACACAAAGTTCCTGATGCTGTTCTCCTACAGGCATAATCAGCAGTCCGCCGGGACTGAGCTGTTCAAAAAGAGCGGGAGGAACAGTCTGAGCGGCGGCAGTCACCATGATAGCGTCATACGGAGCATTTGTTTTCCAACCCAGCGTCCCGTCGGCGCAAAGAGCTTTAAAATTATAGATCTCCAGGCGATAAAGTCTGCGTATGGAATCAAGCTGAATGTTTCTAAGTCTCTCAACAGTGTAGACCATGTCTACAAGACGGCACAGAACTGCCGTCTGATAACCGGAACCAGTACCTATTTCAAGCACCTTTTTAGGTCGGCACTTCATCAATGCATCCGTCATTCTGGCTACTGTGGACGGTTTGGAAATAGTCTGTCCGTTTCCTATAGGCAGTGCCTGAGCAGCAAGAGTGTCGGCATTAAAAGATGAATCGACAAAACGCTCGCGCGGCAAATCCATCGCCTCGAGTACAGAATTATCAACTTGTATACTTTCTCCCAGCTCTCTGAGCCATGGAGGTAATTTTCCAGCCATCTTTATTGTTTGATCAAAAGCACCACTGCTTCAACAGCTATTCCTTCAGCGCGGCCTGTAAATCCCAGCTTTTCGGTAGTCGTAGCCTTAACATTCACATTTGAAATATCAGTTTTCAAAACACCGGATATAATTTCACGCATTTGATCTATGTATGGTCTCATTTTTGGTGTCTGCGCGATTATTGTAACATCAGCGTTGCCTATCATGTACCCCATAGATGAAACACGCTCGAAGGCATCGCCAAGAAGAATACGACTATCTATATTCAGAAAACGATCATCGTTATCAGGATACAGCTTGCCTATGTCTCCGAGAGCTGCCGCACCGAGAATTGCATCTGTCAGAGCATGCAAAGCCACATCTCCATCAGAATGAGCAATTAACCCGTACTGATACGGAATCTTTACACCGCCAATGGTTATCGGACCTTCTCCGCCAAATTTATGAACATCAAAACCGTGACCTATTCTAACAGATACCATTCTGTTCCATCCTCTTCAAAATAAACTCGGCAAGAGCCAAATCCGCCGGACGCGTAATTTTTATATTATCCGATCTGCCCTCAACCAGTACAGGCTTATATCCTGCATACTCCATTGCAGAGGCCTCATCCGTAATCTGCCAGCCTGCTTTCTGGGCTTTTTTTATGGAATCAATCAGTTCTTCTGTTCTGAACATCTGCGGTGTCAGTGCATGAAACAGAAAACAGCGATCCACAGTGCCGGTTATTGCCAGTTCCGGATCTGTGCGTTTCATAGTGTCCCTTACTGCTGTTCCCAGAATTCCTCCGCAGCCTTTTACCGCACGGTCGAGAAGAAGATCGAGATCCTTATGAGTAAGGCAGGGTCTTGCTGCATCATGAACCATAACCCACGGGGTTGAAACATACTTCAAACCGGATAAAACAGAATCAACTCTTTCCTCGCCGCCGGGAGCTCTTACAATTCTGGAATCCGAAGCACAGTCAAGCGCCGGGAAAAAATCATCATCTTCCCTGAGACAGACAATAACTTTTGAAACGTTTGGATGGCGAAGAAAAACTGAGATAGTCCTTTCTATAACGGTACTGGCGCCAATCTTCAGATACTGCTTCGGAAGAGAAGAAAGCATCCTCTTTCCAACGCCTGCGGCAGGAATAACAACATCAATGTCCATTTTTTTTCTTATCATCCTTCTGTATGATTCGAATAAAGGTTTCATCCTGCTTGATATAGCCGAAATCACCGCGGGCAATATCCTCTATTCCCTCATATCCCTCCTGAAGATCCTTTATCTCGGAGGTAATAAGATTATTGCGATCGACAAGAGTCTGATTCAACGCCTCCTGCTCCTCTATTCGTTTCTGATAGTCCTTATAGTCCTTCCATCCGTTCTTTCCGTACCAGAAATTGTACATTGTACCCATCAGAAACAGGCATAGAACAAAAGTAAACAGTTTCATAAAAACCTTCAGCCAACCTTTTCTATAATCCAAAACTGAAGCATAGAAAAATCCAGCCGGATTATGAAAAGCCGCGACGGCACGCCACGGCTTAACAAATTTAAACAAACAATCAGATAATCAATTACTGACCCTTAACAGCCTTGCGTCCAGCAAACGGAGCAGGAATACCCTTAGCGGCGAGTTCTTCCTCAATGCGGATCAGCTGATTGTACTTGGCCATACGATCAGAACGGCTTAAAGAACCGGTCTTGATCTGACCAGCTGCGGTACCGACAGCGATATCGGCAATGGTGCAGTCCTCAGTTTCACCTGAACGGTGAGAAACAATTGCTGTATAGCCAGCCTTGTGAGCCATCTGGATTGCATCAAGAGTCTCTGAAAGAGAACCGATCTGGTTAACCTTGATAAGAATAGAATTAGCGATACCCTTCTCAATACCTTCCTTGAGGATTGATGGATTGGTTACAAACAGATCATCGCCAACGAGCTGACATCTGCCGCCAATCTTGTCAGTAAGGTACTTCCAGCCGTCCCAGTCGCCTTCAGCCTGACCGTCTTCGATGGAAATAATAGGATACTGGTTGCACAGATCTGCAAGGAAGTCAGCAAGCTCATTTGAAGAGAAATTCTTTCCTTCAGCCTTCATCTTGTAAAGCTTTGACTCCTGATCATAGAACTCGGAAGAAGCACAGTCCATAGCCAGTGTTACATCCTCACCGAACTTGTAACCAGCTTTTTCTACAGCTTCCTTGATGGCAGCCATAGCCTTTGCGGTACCGCCCAGCTTAGGAGCATAACCACCTTCATCACCGACAGTGGTAGGCTGACCAAGGGCCTTGAGAACCTTTGCAAGCTCGTGGAAAATTTCAGCACCCATACGGATAGCTTCCTTAACAGTCTTGGCTCCTACAGGCTGAACCATAAATTCCTGCATATCCATAGACCAGGCAGCATGTGCACCGCCGTTGATGATATTCATCATTGGAAGAGGCAATGAATAAACACCGTGAGTACCGTTAAGATCAGAAATATGCTCATAAAGAGGAACTTTCTTTGTAGCAGCGGCAGCCTTTGCCACAGCAAGGGAAACAGCAAGAATAGCATTTGCACCGAGATTCTTCTTAAACGGATCGCCATCCTTCTGAAGCATTACATTATCAACAGCGCGCTGATCAACAGGATCCATACCTACGATTGCAGGTCCGAGAATTTCATTAACATTCTTAACTGCAGTAAGAACACCCTTTCCGCCGAAACGTGACTTGTCACCATCACGGAGTTCAAGTGCCTCGCGAACACCGGTAGAAGCTCCTGAAGGAACTGCGGCACGACCCATTGAACCGTCATCAAGATAAACATCAGCCTCAACGGTAGGATTACCACGGGAATCAACTATTTCACGACCAATTACTTTTACAATCTTAGCCATTTTTTTTCCTATAAAAAATAATAAAGAAACAAAAAACAAAGCGCTTTCCGCATAACGCAGAAAACGCAAATCCCAAATCAGCTGCCAAGATGAGCTTTCTTATAATCCTTTGCAGCTTTTATAAAACTGGTAAACAGACGGTGTCCGTCACGAGGAGTCGATGTAAACTCCGGATGGAACTGAACCGCAACAAACCACGGATGACCCGGTATTTCAACAATTTCAACAAGCTTATTATCCGCAGATCTTCCACTAACTCTGATACCGTTCTCAGTAAGTCTGTCGATATATGTATTGTTCACTTCGTAGCGATGACGGTGACGCTCATAAATTACCGGTTCGCCGTAAATTTCACGAACTTTTGATCCTTCCTCAAGATTGCACTGCTGTGCACCGAGTCTCATGGTTCCGCCAAGATCCGAACCGTCTGATCTGTGTTCAACCTCGCCATCCTCGTTAACCCACTCGGTAATAAGTGCAATAACAGGATACTTACAGTTTCGATCAAACTCTGTGGAATTAGCCCCCTCAAGTCCTGCGACATGACGGGCATACTCGATAATCGCAACCTGCATGCCCAGACAGATGCCAAGATACGGGATACCATGCTCCCTGGCATACTGTGCAGCCATGATCTTGCCTTCAATGCCGCGGTTTCCGAAACCGCCTGGAACCAGGATTGCATCCAGATGTTCAAGTTCTTCCAGTCCGTTCTTTTCCAGATCCTCCGAATCAATGTAGCGAATATCCACATTAACAAGATTCTTAAGACCGGCATGCTTCAGCGCTTCATTCACAGACTTGTATGCATCATGAAGGGATACATATTTGCCCACCATGCCGACTGTTACCTCGCCGGCGGAATTTGCCTGCTGGTAGATAACCTGATCCCATTCAGACAAATCTGCTTCATGGCAATCGATTTTGAAACGATCGATAACAAACTGATCTAGCCCCTGGGACTTGAGGATCTGAGGAATCTTGTATATCGAATCAACATCTTTGAGAGAAATAACCGCCTTCTCCGGAACGTTACAGAATAAAGCTATCTTTTTCTGCTCATTGCTCGGAAGATTGCACTCGGAACGACAGATGAGAACATCAGGCTGAATACCGATGGAGAGAAGTTCTTTTACAGAATGCTGGGTAGGTTTGGTTTTGACCTCACCGGATGTCTGAAGATAAGGAACAAGAGTGAGATGCACATATATGGTGTTCTCACGTCCGAGATCAGCACCGAACTGTCTTACCGCCTCAAGAAACGGAAGTGATTCAATATCACCCACAGTACCGCCGATTTCAACTATGGCGATATCATGACCGTCTCCGCCGGCCTTTACACTGGACTTGATTTCATCCGTAATATGAGGAATAACCTGCACAGTCTTGCCTAAATACTCACCGCGGCGTTCCTTTGCAAGAACAGATGAATAAATTTTACCGGTGGTATAGTTATTATGACTGGACATTTTGGTTCGAATAAATCTCTCGTAATGTCCAAGATCAAGATCTGTTTCAGCACCGTCTTCTGTTACATAAACCTCACCGTGCTGAATCGGACTCATTGTTCCAGGATCCACATTTATATACGGATCCAGTTTAATCATTGTTACATTGAGACCGCGGGATTCAAGAAGAGTTGCCAGGGATGCTGCAGCTATTCCTTTTCCAAGGGAAGATACAACACCACCGGTTACAAAAATATACTTAGTTGCCATAAAGAACCATTATTCATACAAGCGCGTCTAAAAAACGGCTAATCCGAAAGAAACACCTTTCAGACAATCAGATATCAGATTACAGGAAGGATACTCAAACAAAAACACAGACATTCGACTCAACTGATACAGAGAATTTAAAACATTGCAGATCACAGCGCGGTCCGCAACCTGAACAGATGATCCCGTAAATACAAAACATGCCGTTCAGATATAAAAAACAAAATCCAAAATCAGAGTTTTGTCCGCCTGGTTGCCGGTTACCCACTATCCTCAATCTTAACAAGACCTTCAGGATTGTCTGACTGAGCCGTTCAGCGTTTATCCGTTAAATTAAAAAGCGGGGTGCAACTGCACTTTTTTATAATGCGCACGCTCACGCCCGTAGCGGTTATAATATATCAAAATTATTTACTCATGACAAAGAATTAATAAAGCTGATCATCAGTCTGAAATCATTTAATTTCAGTTTCCTCCGGTCCGACATCATACCATGACCTCTCAAGCAGAATATCAGCAAACACAGAATAGAACAAAGTCTGCTCCTCTATTGCCGGATTTGATACCGCAGGCATGAAACCGGCATCATCCGCAAAGTAACGCATTGTAATTTTCCGATCATTAGGCATGAGAACTCCCATGTCTCCGTCATTCCTGAGATACGCAAAAAATCCTTCATATCTAAGAAATGCCCGACCGGAAAAACTCTCAGGAGGTGAAAGAATGTCGATTCCGATCATAGGGACCGCCGCACTGATTCCCGCAAGATCTAAAACAGTTTTAGGAATATCTATCTGGCTTAAAAGTCTGCGTTCGAAACGCTGTCTGATCCCCTTTCCAGCAATGGCGGCAGGAATTTTAAACGACTTCACCGGAATCAAACTATTATCCCTGTACATGATGCCATGATTCGGCACAACCACAACAACAGTATCCTCATAGTAGCCTCTGTCCTTCAGCTTTTCTAAAAAATCCCCCATCACCTGATCGGCATAGTTGAGAGCATTCAAGGCCTCATCGCCTACATCATAGGAATAAGGAGGAAACCTGGTGGAAACAGGGTAGTCATAAGGGTAACTTCCTGCACTGGTTTTAATAACGCAGAAAAAGTTTCTGTCGTTCACATATGATTCATCCATAACATCAAGTGCAGCCCTGTATATATCTTCATCACCGGCTCCGCTGATACCGTTATACTGAAGATCGTCAAAGGATGAATAGTCCACAATCCTCGAGTAGCCGCTGTTCTCGATATAACTTCTGAAAGCTCCGCTGACATGACGATCTCCATATATGAATCCGGTGTCATAGTCGGCATAATTAAACTGCCTGACAATACTGTAGAAGCCTTCGCCTCTCAATCTGTTCATAAATGTTCCGTTTCTTGACGGGATCACACCTGATGTCAGTGCCTCAAGATTGGCTGAGGTTGATCTTGAAACAGCATACATATTAAGCAAACATAATCCTGAAAGGCAGAAACGATCAAAGTTCGATGACACATTCCGTCCGCCGAAAACTCTGGAAAACTCAGTGCCGAGAGAAGGACGGACAATCATAACAATATTCTTTCTTACGCCTTCAGAATCGGATTTAAGAATGTTCATCGTCGGACGGGACGGTGTTCTGTAGACCGGGGAATAATCAAAGCCTGTATTCTGCCGTATGCCTGCAACTATGTATTTGGCTGGTATACTGCTGCTCAACGGCTCCGGATCAGACCGGTGCTCGGTATAGGACTCAAAAAAAGAATACAGGGAATTAGGCACAAGTGCATTGCTGATGCGATTATATGAAAAAAAGCTGATGCGGTAATCAAACGTCTCTTCAGCAAACGAACCTCTTACAGAAAAAAAGACAACTGTACCAATCAGAAAAAAAGTTAAAACGGCAGAAAGGAAGCCGGCTCTTGGAGTCTCCTCCATTAATGCACTTACAAACCTGAGGAATATCATTAATCCCATAAATACTGCAGCAAGCACTCCAAGGAAAACCAAAGTAAAGCTTTCGTAAAGGAAAACCGGAAGATTGCTGCCCCAGGGAATGTCGTCAAAAAGCAAATCACCCAGACGGCAGCCGGTCATGTAAACACAGACAAAGGAAATAATTTCTGAAAGAAGAAGCAGAGTTATAAATACAACAAGATATGTATATTCAATCCTGCGAATAAATGCGGCAATCTCCTCAGGAACGACTGACATCACAAAAACAAGAAGCAGCGGAATAAGAAGCGCACAGCCTGTAACCTGAATGTCAGTGACCAGACCTGCCGAAAACAGAGAAAGAAAATGCTCACCGCTACCGCTCAGCAGCATACCTGCTCCAAGGACTCTGAAGAGAGTCATAATCAGCAGACAGGAGAGACTGAAGCAAAAAAAATGACGATAGAAAGGAAGTGCATCAATCAAAAGTTTCATATGTCACCCCCCGCTTTTGACACAAAGTACAGAAAGGAACCGTCACACAGGTTACAAGAAATGACCTTGCTACATTCTCTTTGCGCTTATCACATCATCTATCTGATTAATCTTTGAAATTATTTTGCTCAAATCACTGACATTGTAGACCTCAAGATCCACATCAATATCCGCAGTCTGGGTCTTCACATTGGACTTTGATCTGACTCCCATAACATTGACCCTTTCATTGGCAATAACAGTTGTAATATCTCTCAGAAGTCCTGGACGATCCCCTGCAATGATTCTTATGGTTATGGTATAACCCTGTGAGTAATTAACCGCCCAGTTGGCCTCTACTACTCTTTCCGGACTGTTTTTGTACTGATCGGCAAATTTAATACAGTCAACACGATGAATCGTAATACCGCGCCCGTGAGTGATAAAGCCGACGATATCATCACCCGGCACCGGCCGGCAGAACCGGCACACATGACTCAGAAGATTACCGACACCGTTGATGACAATATTACCGGAAACCTTTTCAGAGCGACTGCTTTTAACAGTCTTTTCCGTATCGTACCGATCAAGAATCTGCTGATCATCCTCTTCTGCAATGGTTGCCCGATCCTTCAGACCGAGCTCCATATAACTGATAAGCTGATTTATCTTGATGATTCCGGCACCGACATTTACAATCAAATCCTCGGTATTTGTCAGATTATAATGACCGCAGGCTCTGGACAGAGCTCCCTCAAGAGCATGCTTTTCTATCTCAAGACCGTTGCGCTCAAGCTCCTTTTCAAGTATTTCCCGTCCGGCCTCCAGATTCTTTTCCCTGTCGAGACGTTTGAACCACGCTGACACCTTGGATCTTGCCTTTGAAGTCTTTAAAAATCCGTTGTTGGGATTCAGCCAGTCACGACTCGGATTCGGTTCCTTCTGTGTCAGAATCTCAACCTGCTCACCGGTCTGAAGCTGGTAGGTAAAAGGAACAATCTTACCGTTAACCTTTGCTCCAATGCAACGGTGTCCAATCATGGAATGGATCTGATACGCCATGTCAAGAGGAGTCGCTCCATTTGGAAGATCAACAACATCACCCTTGGGAGTAAAGACATACACGCGATCTTCAAAAACCTGCGTTTTAAATTCATCCACAAGAGTACCGGATTCAACCATATCCTCCTGCCAGGAAAGAAGCTGTCTAAGCCATGCTATGCGCTCCTCATAAGGTGTGTCCGTACTGTTCTTGTTTTCCTTGTATTTCCAGTGGGCGGCCACACCAAGTTCAGCGTCCTGATGCATTTTCTCTGTTCGAATCTGAATCTCAACCGCCTTGCCGCCCCGGCCGAGAACCACGGTATGAATAGACTGGTATCCGTTCGGCTTCGGATTGGCCACGTAATCATCAAATTCCTTGGGTATGTGGTGCCAGTGTGTATGCACAATACCCAGAGCCGCATAACAGTTTGAAAGCTCCTTTGTTATAATTCTTACCGCTCTGACATCATACAGTTCGTGAAAATCAAGGTGTTTTTTCTGCATCTTGCGCCATATGCTGTATATATGCTTGGGACGTCCGTACACCTCGGCCTCGATGCCTGCCTCATCAAGAGCCTGCTTGAGTTCATCAGTAAACTCCTTAATATAGTTTTCTCTGTCAATACGTTTTTCATCAAGCAGTTCAGCTATCTGACGATACGTATCAGGGTGCAGATACCTGAATGCCAGATCCTCAAGTTCCCATTTCAGCTGACCGATGCCAAGTCTGTTGGCAAGAGGTGCATATATGGATGAAATCTCCTTTGCCGCTAGAACCCTTGTTTCCTCATCGGCATTCTTAACCTCCCTGAGATACGCAATGCGCTCAGAAAGTTTGATTACAACAGATCTGATATCCTCGACCATGGCAATAAGCATACGACGGACATTGTCAATCTGAGTCTCTGTAGCCTGCCCTCCTACACCCATATTCTGCAGAAAACGGATTGCCTCCATATCAATGGCACCCTTGAGAATAGACGACACCAGCTGAGGAAAATCCTTCTCAACCTGTTCAACTGTAATCAGCTTTTCGGTATAGTGGGTGTACAGTATTGCAACCTGCAATGTTGCAATATCCATATGGAGAGTAAGAAGGATACCTATCATCTCGGCACTTCTCTTCTGCAGCCTCTCTTCAAGTTTTTTATCCTGGCATCGCTCACTGCAGTAAGCAAAGGTTTCAAGTATGATCTGACGATCATTCTCATTTACATTGAATGATTTTTTCCATTCAGACAGACTGTATCTGACCTTGTCATGAGTTTCTCTTATTGCAACCATCGAAACGTTCCAAAAGATGATATTTTATTACAGATCCTTTTCAAAAAAAACAGTGAGTTCAAACTCCTGCTCACAAGCGGATGAATTGAAAGACAAATTAAAGCTGAACTAGCACTCACCCATTCCGTGATTTTCAGTATACCACAATACTTTTAATCCCTTGCAAAGCACTGTTTCAAAAACGTGTCCAATGATAACAAACAGTGGATTTTTCTGTCTTTTAAACAGGCGAAATCAGAGATAAAGAAAATCTGACAGCAAAAAATACTATGCTGTCTGATTCTGAAATCATTAAAATCCAGCAGTTCACACAGTTCTGCATGAACTGATTACTGCCGGACAGTGAAATTCGGAACAACAGGATAAACACGGCAAAAAACAAAGTGAAAAAATATCCATTTCTCTTCTTAACTTTGATATCCGCCGTACCCTGTGCAGTCACGGTGTTTTAAGATCAGCTATCCAGCGGTCGCTTTCCTTTTTAGCCGCCTCAAGAATATCATCCAGTTCATATAACTCGGGCTCAACATCCCTGAGTTTCTTCCCGCCTCTTAAACCGATCTCCACCAGATTACATATTTTCTGAACCCTTGGCATTCCGCAGTACGCAGCGCCGCCTGCCATCTTGTGAATTATTTTTATCATTTCAGGCTCCGGAACCGTGTCTATTCTGCTGATTACATCCTGCACCGGCTGAATAGATGAAAGAAACATCTCAAGCATTTCAAGAGCGAGTTCCTTCTTTCCTGCAGCCTGTCTGAGAGCTAGTTCAGGGTCGCGGATTGAAGAGTTTTGCCCCTGCAGAAATTCATCATGAACATCAGCCACACTGACATCGGAGATGCCGAGATCTCCTGTTTTATCGAGCAAACGATTAAGAGATGCTTCATCGATAGGCTTTGAAAGATATTCATTCATGCCAAGTTTCATAAGGCGCTCGCGCTCACCAGGAATTGCAAGTGCCGTAACAGCAACCACAGGTGTTTTAATATTGCATCCATGTTCGTCGTTGCGGATATGATTAAGAGCACTGATACCGTCCATAACCGGCATCTGAATATCCATGAAAATCAGATCATAATTTTTAGTTCGGCACATTTCTACTGCCATGGCACCGCTGCTGGCGCCATCCACCATGGTCACCTTTTCCGCAAGTAGAGTTGTTATAAGTTTCAGATTTGCCTGGTTATCATCAACCGCCAGCACACAGATATTGCGGCGAACATTGTTCTTCAGATCCGAATCATCACCGGATGTCTCAGTTTCGCAGCTCTCTGAATTATTAAGACGGCGGCAGAAACATTCCAGAAGTCGTTCCTGCAGCACCGGTTTTATCAGACATTCGAATGCTCCCATGCGTTTATAGCGATTATTGATTTCAACATCGTGTGAATTGGAAAGGACAACAAACGGAGCATCTGGAAGTGCATCAAAAATAGCAATCATCTCATTACGATCGCTGTGTTCATCAACTCCTACCATTGTTATAAAGAAATCCTGAATAGGCAGCGTTCTGACAGAATCTGCAGATGACAGAGCATACACTTTCATGTTCCAATCCTCCATAAGCTGCTTGAGCGATTCACGCGCCCACTGGTTGCCGTCTATAAGAAGAACATTCAAATTCTGCATCTGTGCAACAACCGGATTCTGTTCTCCGGGCATCTGCGCCAGTTCAAGAGGAAGTGTTGTGGCAAAAACCGAACCTCTGCCAACCTGCGACTTTACCGTTATGCCGCCACCCATCAGGTTAACAAGCTTCTGGGTAATTACAAGACCTAGTCCGGTACCTCCGAAGGTTCTAGAAATGGAATTATTCGCCTGAATAAACGGCTGGAAAAGTTTCTGCTGCTGGGAGGAACTTATTCCTATACCTGTATCCTTAACCGAAAACTCAATATATATATGCATGTCACTGTTTTCCGACTGCGCGGTTTTCTGTTCAACCGCACGCACGGTCAAATTGACAGATCCGGCTTCGGAAAACTTAACAGCGTTAGAAACAAGATTCAGAATAATCTGCTGCAGACGAAGAGGATCTCCAACTAAAAGATAAGGTATCCTGTGATCAATATAGAAAGAAAGATCAACAACCTTCTCATGAGCCGACGGAGCCATCAGCATAAGTGTCTCCTCAATTGTATCTCTTATGCTGAACGGAATTTTTTCAAAGGTCAGTTTTCCCGCCTCAAGTTTGGAAAAATCAAGAATATTATTGATTATGCTCAAGAGATTTTTCGCTGAGCGCTCGATAGTAATCAGATATTCATGCTGGGATGGAGTAAGTTTGCTTTTAAGAAGCTGCCTTGTAAAACCGATAACGCCGTTGAGGGGAGTACGCAGTTCGTGAGACATGTTGGCAAGAAATTCGGTTTTAACCCTGGCTGCCTCCTGAGCCTGCCGTTTGGCAAGTTCCAGTTCCACATTCTGAATCTCAAGCTGATCCGCCGTTTCACGCAGATCTGATGTTGCCTGATCAATATTCTGCTGCATTTCATTATGATACGCGGAAATGGATCTGGCCATACCGTTGATACCGGAACGAAGACGTTCAAGTTCTCCATACATGCCCCCGGTTATTCTGGTATCCAGCTGTCCGTCCTTAATAGAGTTGATAGCTTTTATCATTCTCTTGATCGGTTCCACAACCTCCTTGATGAGATTTGTGGCGAAAATAAGCGCAAGAACCATACCTGCCAGCACAACAAAAAGTGACAATGTCAAATCCTTGTAGAGAGCAAGAAGAGCCGGAGTTTTGTTAAGTTTGACGCACACAAAGCCCCGGACTATCAGTTCTGATGGCAGTCTGGAGTTAATCTGAATCCCTTTGATATATCCCTGTGAATCCCTTGTGATTTCAGAAAAGATCGGTGTCCTCATCACTATGTAGTTCTGAAAAAACTGGACACTTGTATAGGGAGACAGCATTTCTGTATCGCTGTCCTTGAATTTTTCCACATCGGAGGAATAGTTGGAAACGGCATAAATATTATGTGATTCATCAAGAATTGCGATGCAGTCAATTAAATCTGAATGCTTACGATGAACATAATTGATAATTTTCTTGATAATCAGCTGATCATCTTCATTGTAGGGATTTTCAAGAGCCAGAGACATGGGCTCTATAATACTCAGTCCCTCCTCAATAATACTGTTCTCTATCTGATTGTAGCGGTTGAGCATATAGTTTCCCGCAAAAAACAAACCGATAACAAAAACTGGAAGCAAGGTATAGATAATAACCCGGGAACGAAGACCGTATCTCCTGATTGCCATTTCTCCCCCTGAAAACACTGAATGGAAATACAATGTTTCAATAATACCAAAAAGTCAGGTTGCAAAAAAAACGTTTCTGAAAACCTTAATTAAAAAAAAGCAGCCGGCGGAGCATACCCGATGGGAGAGTATCAGGTTTCAACCGCCGACTGCAAACTGTCGTTAAACTTTATAACAGATCTGCAGACAGAAATACCTCACTTCAATTTAATCAGAGATGATTTGCAGAATCTGCTCGAGTAGAATTCATATGAACTCCTTTTATCATAAGGGATCACATAGTTTTCAAGAAAAGTCTCCTTGGCCTTTTCAACATAAAACCAATTCGGTGCAGTAGATCCATGCAGGCTCTCATCACTTTCCTTCAGTAACCTGGCATATTTTAAAATATTATCCCTCAGCATATTCTCAGAACAATTCTTCAACCCGTCTGACACGGCTGCGGCAATATTGACTGTGGATGAAAAAATATTTCCTGCAGTCTCAAACAAATCATCAAGAAAACTCATATATTTCTCCCCTCTTTTAAATTTTCAACCTGATCAAAACGGACCTCAGTCTCTTTTATCCGAAGATATGTATTCAACCTCTGCAGCACCGATGTCTCTGATTTTTGCCGATCCGATCATAACTATCACACCGCCTAAAACAAAAGTCCGCTAAACTCTCACATGACTGCACAGGCTGTACAATCTGCAATCTTCCGCATCGCGCTTGCAGTTTTCATTTCCAGAAAATATCTGCTCATCATTCAGCGATGATCAGGACCGAGGGCTCTCTCAATTTCATCTGCAGTAAAAGCAAACGGGTCTCTGCGGCTCTGTGCTCTCTCTCTTGCTTTAATTCGATTTATCAATGAATTGTTTTTCATAGTCCGGGATGCATTTTTCATTGCAGAGGCTGAATCTGAGCATGCACTGAACACATTTTTAACAATCTCATCAAACGTCACATCTGACGAACTCCTGCAGTCGTTTTTTCCGTATTCTGTCAGTTTTCTCATTGTCTCCTCCTTTTTGCTTTGGCCGGATAAAATCGTTTTGTCATAAACTAGTCGCGATAACGGTAATAATCCGATCCCAGAATTTCCCGAAGCATGCTATCGCTTAATGAACTGTTTTCAATCGTATCCTTAAGTTTTTCATGAGACCTGATAAGACTTCTCTGAGACGAAATTCTGACAGACTCGGCGTAATTTCTGGCCGCCTCACTGAACTCACCAACAGCATCTGCAAAATTATCCATGGTATCGACAACCGTAAGAGAACTGCGGACACGGTTTGATCTTTCAGCCGGAAGATTGCTGCTCTTAAATAATTTCATTTTCTTCTCCTATTTCATTCTTGTTTCAGATAATCCGGACATTCGTGCTTAAAAACAGCACAGCCGAGCCTTGACCGAGAGCTGTTTCTGACTGACTCCGACTGTGCGGATATTTAAACCCTGTCAGCCAGTGCTGCCATGAAGATTCATCCACTTGTCATACCTACACGAGCAGTAGAAAACATCAGTAATTTGAACGGATTGAGAATTTCCGACTGACCGATATGAAATAACGTTCCATTTCCAAATCATCACAGCAGAATCTCAAACCTGCAGCCGCTTTTATCCGCCGTATCGAGACATATACAGTTTCCGGTTAAAATTCAGACGTGCCATTCCGTCCCTAACATCATGTTCAATACAGTTAACAACAGGAACATAATTTGTGTTCAGAGTATCATCAACCAGCTCACCGTTGGCATCAATCATCAAATAACCACCCTGAAGATTATTCTCAACAACAACACTGCAGTGATCTCCAAGAGGCAGCACATGTGAACCGTCACTTAACAAGTTTATTCTCTGTCCTACATTGCGACAGATGTACTTTTCATATTCATCATTGGAAATTTTAAGCTCATAGTTATTGAAACAGCCGTTATCAAATGGAAGCATCTTGAGAATCTTCCATCGGGAAACAGGCAGACAGCGGATCTCCTCACCGATGTTCTCATCCTTGTTGAATGATGACACAACCGTATTAACCTTGATTTTGCAATCCGGATTGACCGCGCTGATCTTTTCCATAATTTCTCTCACTGAGAAACGATCAAGATATTTCCCTGTCCTCGAGCATCTTCCCAGTCTGAGCATGGTATCAGGCTCCAGGCTGTCAAGAGAAATACCGACAGTATCAAGCAGAGGAACATTTTCCCTGATCCAGCGATCTGTAATAAGAGATCCATTGGTTATCACGGAAACTCTGTGTCCAAGTTCTCTGCAGTATCTTACGAGATCAGTAAAATAAGCGGTCAGCAGGGGTTCTCCGCCAGCTATGTTGAAATAGCAGTCAGGAAACGCATTGTGACAGTTATCCACAATTTTTTTCCATTGTTCCAGTCTAAGCGATCTGCGGCAGTTAAACTTTGCAAAGCAGTGCCTGCAGCTGTAGTTGCAGTGTTCTACTATATGAAGATTGAACTTCAGTATCCCTCCGGCGCAATAGCGGGAAACCATATCAGCTTCATTTTTTCCGGCAGATGAGGTTGATTTCTTGCTGCATTTGACTAAATTTCCATTTGCTTCAATCATCTTCCTTCTCCTCCGTTCTACCAAATTAATATCAATTATCATGCCAACAATTAATATCCTTATAAATCAAGGTGATATTAATTTTATTTAGTCTGAATGTATTACATAAATAATAATATTTGTTTATTTATAATATAAACAAAGCAATTATTAATCTAAGAAAGTCCGACTACATCAAAACAGCATGAAATATTTAGATGAGATTGAATTTTGAAGAAGGGTATCACCCGAAACAGAAGATATTTACAGAAACAAAAGGCCCCGAAGAGACTCCGGAGCCGGCATGAAAAAAAAATAAAATTCTAGAAATTATATATAAAGCCTAAAGTGAACAGATTTGCTGTTTCTTTATTAAATACAGCCTTGTACCGGTGCTCACCTTCAATATAAATAACAGCATTGGAGGTTATGTTGTAATCAATACCGATATTGAAGAAATTTGAAAGAGCCTTGCGGTCGCTTCTGATACCATCAACATTCTTTGTCATTTCTCTGTCATGATTCCAGATATAGGCATATGAGCCATATATGCTGAACATCTGACCGGGGGTGGTATAGGAAAGCACTGTATTGATTCCGCTTCCTTTGTATGTCTTCTCAAGCTTGCCGTAGTTATAAACCAGGGCACCGTAAATTCCTGGAGCTCCGCGGGTACCGTAGTAAACAGATCCTGCTATTTCCTCCTTATCAGCACCAACATAAAGACCCTTGACCGGATCCCAGTTACTGTTCAAACCTTCATAATGATTATAGCCTACCCAGAAACCAAGAGGATCATCGCCGAGATCAAACTCATATCCTATACTTGTACCCGCACCGTAGCTTAAATCATCATTGGTATCCTTGAAACGGTATGAAGCGAGAAATGACAAACCTCCGTGCTTCAATTCGTAGATTGCCTGTCCGTCCTGACGTCCGCCATAGTCATTCTTACTCAGTCCCCAGTATGTAACACCTCTTTTACCCCAGTTCCAGAAAATATCTGTTACTTTGGTTGTCTTGTAGAATGCATCCTCCAAACGGCCGAATGTCAGCTTACCGAACTCATTAAAATTGAAACCGACGTAACCATAGCGAATTTTGATTTTATCCTCAACTTTATCAGTCTCCTGTGCCTGAAGATCATACAACAGATATCCGAAAACAGATACAGAATCATTGACTTTACTTGTTCCGCTGGCACCTAAACGAGCTGTACCGGCCATACGATGCTTGGCATCGGCATCATTATTCTGAAGATCTACCTTTACACGGCCAATAATATTCAGAGAAGTGTCATCTGATTTATAAACATTGGCTGCGTCAGCAGGCAAAGCGGCAACCACTACGGTTGCCGCTGTTAAATAGGAAATTAAGCTTTTGTTCATTATTATTTGTTCCTCTTGAGTATTTTTCAAACCTTTCAGTCTGTTGCGAAAGCGGTCTTTACTTATTTTTTTATTTTGACCTGCATCACAGTATGAGCATAATATAACCAAATAAAAAAAAGTCAAAGGGAAAAATAAAGGAACGGCTGTCAAAAAAAGTTTATCGGACAGCAGGATACAGGATTAAAAATACATTAACCGGGTATTTGTGCTGTTAAAAGATAAGTCGGAAGTAAAAAAGCAACTATCAAACATTCCTAAAAAAATTTGACAGCTGCCGTTATCCCCACAAAAAAAACACCAATCAGGTTTGACAGCAGAATTAGGCCACTGTCTGCACCGGTTCAGAACAGAAAGAATCAAAACCTATCTCTTTACAATGCATTTGCGAAGCAGTGCATTAAGCCTGTCCATATACGTCTGCCTTGCCTTTTTTATTTCACCGGCGTTAAATTCATCCTCCTGGACTGCTCCCTGACTGCATTTATTCATGATGACAGAAACTATATCATCAAATTCATATCTTGCCTTTCTGACTTCATCACCGACTTCTGCATCTGCACTGTTCAGAAGAACATACTCGAGAATTGATTCATTTACATTTAAAATGTTGGCACCGTCTGCATCTTCGTGATCCGCGTACTGCATTCTATCGAACTCCCACCCGCATTCAGAACAGATATCCCCGGGATTATCGAGTTCATCTCCTGCACACACAGGACAGATAATTTTACCCTTCCCGAAATTTTCATCAAAAGCTTCAACCTGATCCATAATAAATTTTTCCCCTCTAACCACTCAATGAGATAAAAAAAACGCCTGTAATTTTATTATACGGTTCTAAACAACGTTGTTTGACGAACAGTCTACCTTTTTTTCGCCAAGCCAGTATATATCAGGCTGGGATGCTCGTCCTGTCACCTCTCCGGCATTGACAAAAATTACCGTGGCCTCCGGCTCTTCGCTGATCAGCCGGGATAGATCCCTGCCAAGTGATTCAAATTCCCTGCTATTGAGGCGACAGCAGAAAACAGAATACTGAAGTCTCTGACCATGTCCCTCCAGATATTTTGCTACCTTTCTTCTCAGTTTGTCATCAGAAACATCATAAGCCACTATATAAAAATTACGCACAAACTACCTCATCTCCATACCTTTATATCGATCCAGTTCCCCACGCAGAACCTTGCAGAGTATTTTCACCTGAAGTGAAAAAACTTTTCTCCATGAAACTCTGTAATTGAAAAAAGGGTGGGTAACCAGTGTGTTAACCTTGTTTTCATACAGTCCAATGAATTTTTTTCTGGCACCATGCTTAAACCTGCAGCACGGAGCCGTTTCATTCTCACTGACAAATTCAAAATCGTCAATTTTCAGAAGATTCCTTGAAATAATTCCGATAACAAGCGAATCCACAATTATCGGTCTGAATTCCTCCATCAGGTCAAGAACAAGTGCCGGCTTGCTGCTTCGCTGACTGTGAAGAAATCCAATCCACTGATTCAGACCTTCCGATAAAACTGCAACCGTGATATCTGTCTCAAGAAGGGAATAACCGAAAGAAAGCATGCAGTTGACAGGATCCCTGGGCGGACGTCTGTTTCGATCACTGATATGGAAATCATTTCTGCACCCTTCCACATATTTTTCAAAACCTTCGAAATATAAAGCGGCAGACTCTCCCTCTATGCCAAGTATTTTCTGGGCGTATCTTGCCGCATGAACAGAGTGCTGAAGAATGGAAAGTCTTTTAAAAAGAGGAGTCAGATACTCATCCTGAACTGTTCCTCTCAAATTTCTCATCATCAAAACACGCTGATTATGTATTTTTGAAGCTATCATCTCAGCGGCAATCGATGCTGCACAGCAAGGATCAGAGGCGCAGATAATCTGACCGCGAAGCGAAACAGCGTTATGAACACCGAATTTCGGTCCGACTGTCATTCCGTAAAACCAGCCGGCAGTGGAGCGGTAAATAACGGGAACTCCGCTGTCACAAAGACGTTTTACCGCCTGTGATGTAATCTGAATCTGCCCCATAAGAACAAGATCGCGGATTTCAGTCAGAGGTTTCGATACTTTTGTATCCTCACTTGAAACAACAAGCTCATTTCCCGTGACAGATACTGTCGCTCCCTGATTTGTAACATAATATGGCTCGCGATCGTCCCTTTGAGCAAACAACCTGCGCTGAACTGTATCTGAAAGCTGATCATAGCCTGCAAGAATATTTGCTTCATCAGGAAGACATCTCTCCGCAAGAGGACACGTGTCGCATGCAGCGGAAAAATCCTTCACTACTGGCTGGCGGCTGCTTCTTATGAGTTTAAAAACACCGTTTATAAGATGTATCATCTCATTTATCATGTAGTCTGAGATTTCAACAACCTCGCACAGGGTACCCATTCTATTTCTTATAAGACCTATGCGACATACGATTTTCTGCTCCATTAGAACATAGGAATCAAAAGCCAGTTTCAGTTTGCACTCCTCCGGAGACAGATTTTTATTGAAAATCATTATTGATGCAGCTCCGGAAGGAAGAGTACACAGAGAAACATATGTTCGCAGAAGATTGTTACCGGAGACACACAGTCTGTTTTCAAGCAGAGACGCCCTGCCCCCATCTTCAAGATCAAGTTCAATATCAAGAGGAGGAAGACTATCTGTCTCTCTGGCGGAACCGGATCCATCCTCATCAGACTGCTGATCATGATATCTCAGCCAGCATTCTCTGCGGCAGCGCCTGTATGCAAGCATCATTTCAGGTGTTATGGCATATGAAACATTAATCTCACGCTGCGCAACCTTCGCAATTCTGCCAGCTTCAGCAGGATCGTCAGAATATATGTCCATAAATTCTCCAATCAAACATACTTTTTCCTTTTATCACAGTATTTTTTCAATTCATCTCTTTCAAAAAACAAAACATGACTTCATACGCAAAAAAATGTAATAAAAATAGAGTTATCTCACATATAAGAGAGATCCTTTTTTGTACGTTATGCAAAAGGAGAGGAGAAACGATATGAATGAACAAATCTCATTAAAAAACTTTGCTTCAGACTACAATAACTATCTTTCTCAGAAATTATCGATATCAAAGCTCCCGGAAAACACTTCAGGAAACGACAGTTCTGAAGGAAATACACATGACGGAAGCATAGCCGCAAAATTCGGCAGAAAAAATCCTCTCATTTTTACACCTTCGCAAATGACACTCATAGAAAAACTGAGTCAGTTTCTCGAAAATCCGCAATCAGACATTTTTATTATGAAGGGGTACGCAGGCACAGGCAAAAGTACTGTTCTGTGCCTGATTAACGATTACATGAGCACTGTTGCTAAAAAATGGCAGTACGGTCTTCTGGCTCCTACGGGACGGGCGGCCATGGTACTTAATAAAATCACCGGAAGCAACAGATGCACAACTGTGCACAGGGGAATATATGACACCCCGAGCATACGGAAAGGAACCGGATCCGCAAAGACATTCGATCACAATTTCAGCGAATCTGCGATTGAAATATCAGTAAAACACGCAGAAAAGCTGGCAGAACTATCTTCCTTCTACTCCAAATTAGATGAGAAGAAAAAGTATATCATCCCGATAAACGGCAGTTATCAGAACGACTGTAATCCGCTGCTGCTGATTTTTGACGAAGCATCAATGATTGGTAATCAGTACAGTGAAATGAATGAATTCAGATTTGGAACCGGCATGCTTCTGAACGATATTTTTCAGTTTGCATTTATCGGTGAACAAAGCCGGCACATGCACAAGATTATCTTCTGCGGAGATCCCGCACAGCTGTTTCCTGTCGGGATGAATTTCTCTCCTGCACTGAATTTTGACTATCTCAGTAGCAAACTGCAATTCAACACCGACGAGTTCGAACTTTCGGATGTGCTTCGCCAAAATTCAAACAGCACAATCCTCGCAAATGCGACCAAAATAAGAAATTCAATAAAGACAAATGATTTTTCGACACTCAAAATAGAAACAGGAAATGACGTACTGGAGCTGTCTGATACAGTGCACAGCGGGAAGACAAATACAATTCCTGCAGATATTACTGAAAACGGTTACTACAGATCCGAAATAAACGATGAAATTATCAGGATCTTCTTTGCGGCATGCCGCAACATGATTAACAGCAAAGGAGAGTTCATAACATTCAGCAACAGCGAAGCATTTGAAATCAACAAACGGGTAAGGAGACATATATACTCTGTTGCTCCGGAGCTGATTGAAGTTCGCGACAAACTTATTGTTACGCAGAACAGCTATATTTACGAGGAAATATTTCTGGCCAACGGAACTTTCGTGCAGGTTACAGAAATCCTTCCTAATTTTCATAAATTAGAAGTCAGCGTAAACATCAAGCAGAAGGACCTGTCATCAGATTATACAGGCAGTCCGTTTGTTAAATATTCAAAGAATAACGGCGATTCCTCTACTTTCACTGTAACGCTCGAAGCACAGAAGGTGCGTCTGAGAAAAAAAGAATATAACGGAGAGGTAATAACTTTCGACTGCTGGATCCTGCTCAATGATCTTACCGCCTCTGGTGCCGACATTTCCATTCCGGAAATCAGAGCACTTGAAAAAATCAAGGCTATTGCAGGCAGAGAAGACAGAAACGAAAATGAAGCTCAAAATATCTGCTTCAAGGAGGCTATCAGAGTCCGCTATGGGTATGCCATAACCTGCCATAAATCCCAGGGAAATGAATGGGATTATGTATTTCTGTACTCCCTCAACCGCCGTGCCAGAACCGGTAACGAAGAACTGTTTCACTGGTACTACACGGCTGTTACAAGGGCCAGAAAAATGCTGTTTGTCATAGATCCTGCAGATATCGGCAAATTTAACAATATTAAATTCGATGCTTCAGCCCTTAACGACTGCACTGTTACAATTCCTCATAATCCATCCGTTATTAACAATACCGGAAATCAGCAGTTCATAAACCCGCAGCATCAGACCAACGAGGACTATTTATACGATGCACCGCCTGAAATCATGCCGTTTACTCCATATGGAGACAATCTGCATAACAGCTTTTACGCCATGAACGGTAAGGAGCAGGAAGATTTTGAGCCGTTTCAACAGATAAGTACCTGCAATACAGATATTGTTTCCGCGGATCCTGATCCCGCTGTCAGCGATGAGAGCCTGCAGACGCAGGAAAATCCTGACTGGAATAAAATTCTTCTGCAGTACGGCATAGCAAAATTTGACTCGATAAACGGATGGATGGCCAGAAATGTTATAACAATTCTGAACAAATCCGGGTTATATCTGACTGATATCAAACACCACTCATACCTTGAAAAATATCACGTTTCATCCCCTTCAGATCCACAATACAAGGCTGTTATTTCAATCTACTACAACGGAAAATCTGAAATTTCAAATTTCACTATAGATCCCAAAATGTCACCGCTGCCTCAAAATGTTTTCAATGAACTGCTCTGTCTCAGAGGGCAAAGATATGTCGAAGAAAAAATCAGTGAAGGATCTGTTACACTTACTCCGAATGAACAGGAGATTCTTGATTACTTTAAAAAAATTGTCAAAAGCATTAATGCAGAAGTAAAACTTCTTAATCGCCAGCAGTATGCTCTTAAAATTGTCATACTCCGCAAACTTCATGACAGCATCGGAAATCAGAACGTGGATGAATATTGTGAAGCTACCGTTTATTACAACTCAAAGGGACAGGTATCAAACTTTCGTCCAAATCATTCCAATTCAGAAATACTAAACCGTGATATCGGAAAACTGCTGGAGAAACCGCTTCAATGATACTTCTCGAACTGATAGCAAACGCTGATCAGAACTGTTCATTCGGAAGTTTTTTTATAGATTTGCCGAGGGAAATAAGAATATTCGATCCTGCATGGCACCAGATAGTTTTAAATTATGCAAGCGACTGCGTACCTCAGAAAAAGCAGGCTATCGAATTCCTTAAATTTCTTTCAGAAAAACAACCGTCTCTGTGGAGTTACGAATCACCGCTGAAAACAAATGCGATCTGTTTTCTTTACCCCGGCGTCTATGAAGGAGATCTGGATAAACTGCAGAGCCTTATTGATACAGCCAACAGCTTTATTCCCGCCACCATAAAGATCACAAACAAAAATATCAAACCGATAGGCGGAATTTATATGCATCCCGTCGATAAGGAAGAAAAAAAGATCATCTGGCTTAAATACATTATGAAGAACTACTACTGGGATAATTATTCAGAAAATTCATGCAGACGATCAATAAACGATTCTCTGCTGAACAACAGCATACATGAATACGGTTACAAGGTGGAGAATGAAAAAGAACTCTTCACAGGAGATTTTATAAAATATGACGTAACTTCTAACTTTGATCTTCAACTGAACCAAGTTACAGTCTATTCGGATCTAATCCACAAAGTGCTGTGCAGAAATATTTTTACAGAAAATGAAAATTCAAACGAGGAGCTGGTAAGAATAATTTCAGGATACTCGCCCTGCGCAAAACATTTTGAGCAAAACAACGACCATATCCACATCTATCCCCTAGTTGGGAAGGAAAACCTAATATGCGGTTTTATCATCTGGTATCACAAGAAATTTTCAGCAAAGATTAAAAATTTTCTGAACAGAAAAATAAACATCAGCTGCTATTACGGAACCTACTCACTGACTCCGATAAACTATGCGCTGTTTATTGAAAACATTCCGTTTTTTTCTCTTTTTGCAGATACGGCAGGCAAATCCAGAATATGGCGCAGCCTCACTCCTTTCGTTCCTCCGAGGCATATAAAAAATAAAGGGAATGATACTGTAAAGGGACAGATATTAAGAGAACTGAGAAACTTCGGAATTGAAGAAAATGTAGAAGAAATTCATATTAGCAAACTGAAGAACAATAACACCATTCTCTACAGAGGCATTAGAAAGCCTATGCAGTACGTTAAATTTCACGTAAAAATAATCTTCAAAAAGGAAATATACGGACCGCTTATGCTTGGATACGGTTCCCACTACGGAATCGGATTATTCATAAATAAACCATTAATATGAAACAGGCGGGAATACAATGCATGAAATAAGGTCTGCATTCCAGACTCAGCTGAGTAGGCGTTTTTTCCACCGATGCAACATCATCAAAGATTTTATGAAAAAAGCAGAAAGAACAGAATATGTGAATTTCAGAATTCAGCGAAAACATCTGGTGCGATCTGTCGGATTACGTCGCAGCATATGCTGAAGGCAAACAGTTTTTCAGGTTAGCAACGAATCAGATACTGGGGGGGGGTAAAAGAAAATTCCGATCATCAATGGAGGTGATTAGGAATACTGTTATAACTTACGGGGAAATAAATGAGATTTCACAAGTTCCCCGTTTTGATTCAAAGAGTTATTTACTTAGAAACCGGCAAGCTGTGAGCTGTTGACACTCCACACGACCATAGCAGCATGATTTCTTCTTCGCAGACCGCTGCACAGCGAACAGCATATCACACAATCTCCAGGAGAATTGCTTACTCCGTCTTTTCTGTGGAAGCTTATATCTCCACACAGCCTGCTGTATTTGTCAGTTCAGATTACCTGACAAATACTATTATACTTATGGTCAGCCGACATTCCGCAGTAGAAAATTGATGTTTTAATTTTCTACTGCTGTTTCGTATTTTTTTGGAATGTCTTATTCTAGAAATATTTGATACATTTTTAACCATTCTTCGCCCAAAGCTTCCACGGTTCGTCGCTGGAAATCTGTAAGTCCCACGTATATGGATTTGTCTTCTGTGACCATTCTCCCTACGTTTGTAAACATTGAATAAATCCATCTTACGGTCGGATTCTGAACTTCTTTATTAACCTGATTTGGAAGCGTT
>JAEEOK010000028.1 GCA_016284235.1 Succinivibrionaceae bacterium | reverse complement strand
AATTACAGCTAATATTTCTTTTTAACAGACTATTTTAATAGGCTGTCGGAGGGGAATTGTCCCGGGTAGCTGTAATTATGCTTAAAACGGAATCCCATACGTCTGGCGAGTCGCTTTCAGGAGAGCTTATCTCGTAGCATCAGTATTGTACGTACGGGATGGTCGGAAGGCCAAAATTTAACATGAGAAAAATTATATTTTTTCTGTTAAAAAGAGGAACTTACACATTTAGCTTGACACACTCGAATGGATGTGCTTTCCTTTAGGTTCCGCCAAATCAGGAGAGTAGATCGTAATTCTGTGTTACTTCAGAGCGCTGAATGATTTTTCTTCTTTTTTCACGAAAAAAATCAGCACAGAAAGGAAGCCGCTGCAGTGTGTTTGGATGATGTCAGCATACCGGCGGCTTTGACGTCTGTTTCTTCAATGCTACTTTTTTGATGAAAATCCACCCATGATGATTGCAAATCATGATGCTTTTAATGTCTCTATGTCATAGACCTCCCGCGTTGTCCAAAACCTGCTTACGAAAATTTTTTTTATCGCTTGTTTTTGTTCCAGAATTTTGTCCACATCACCGAGTGAACGCAATTCCGTGTAACCCTGTTAAACTCCACTTGATAAAATTATCTTATATGTTATGCATAATGTTAATAAAGTAATGTATGGCCATACAGGCACGTAACTCCGTATGTCTGTTTTACTCTCGGTGCTTACAATCAATCATCAGCTTTAACGAACTTTTCCACTACACCAGCGCCATATTTTGCAACGGACGTTCTTCGCAACATGAAAATCTATTCGATTTTCTTTTCAAATCGGAACATTTCATCATCCGCACCGTCATGAGCATTCTCGCTGTCGCAACCATGATGATGACTGTTAAAAAATTCTACAATATGAAAACCGCACTTATTAACGTAGAAATGAATATTGCGCTTTTCGAAATACGGAGTCGCCGTTTCCCATAATTTTACCTCCGGATGCATCCGTTCAACCTCACTCCATGCAGCGTATCCGATTCCTTTGCCGTGTTCTTCAGGAGAAACAAACAAAAGTAAAAGTTCTCCTTTGAACCCTTCAGTTTTAATTACCAGACCACCCACGATCCGTTCTTTACAAATGATTCTGTAGGCTGCTCCGCTTCTGATTGCACTCACAATGCATTTTTTTGAAATTATTTCACCATTCTCATCAGTATGATCGCAGCATACTTCAAATTCTTCCAATGCACCGTACCGGAACGCCTCCTGATTATCCCTCACAAACTGTTCCGTATCATTATCCGTTAAAGGTACCAGTTTTATTTCATCCACGTTATTTTTCCAATCCGTACGACCAACTACATGCTAGCAAAAATTACCGTCAGACAACAATAATTTCAGGTCACTGCAAATTCCGATTGAAACAGCCGAACTTTGCCTCGGAGTATGCCCTCAGTAAAAATTTCAGAGTTAACCATACGGACACAAGTCCTTAAGTATCAATAGATTAGAGGATAATATGCTAATTCTGAACTCTTGCAAATAATTATTCAATGTCGATGAGTTCTGCATATTTGGAATAAATCATCCTGAATATTTCCAGCTTGATTTTGTAAAGAGCAAAAAAAAACACCGGTTAATCCGTAAGCCGGATCCGGTGTAATCATAGTGAACTCACGCACATTTTTCGTTTTACTTATTCAGAATGCACGCGTAATATTTAAAATTATGCCTTCGCAAACTTCTCCATGAAGGCTACAAGCGACTTAACACCTTCCATAGGCATTGCATTGTAAATTGAAGCCCGCATACCGCCAAGAATACGGTGCCCCTTCAGAGATGTCAGCCCCGCAGCCTTTGCTTCGGCAAGGAACTTATCATTCAGACTTTCATCCTTAAGGAAGAAAGGAACATTCATACGGGAACGGAATTCAGGAGCCACTGCCGTACGGTAGAAATCAGAGCTGTCGAGAAACCCGTAAAGGTAATCAGCCTTTGCCCTGTTCAGCTTTCCCATTTCTTCAAGACCGCCGAGATCCTTGAGCCACTTGAACACCAGACCGGCCATATACCAGCAGAATGTAGGAGGAGTGTTGAACATAGACTCCTTGTCGGTCATAATTTTATAGTCAAAAATGCTAGGACAGCACTTCATTGCTCTGCCAACCAGATCATTTCTTACTATAACAATAGTCAGTCCGGCAGGAGCAACATTCTTCTGAGCACCGGCATACAGCAGTCCATAGCGGCTGACATCCACAGGCTTGGAAAGGAAATTGGATGAAACATCAGCAACAAGAAGCTTTCCGCCTGCATCAGGGATCTCAGGAAATTCCACACCGCATACAGTCTCATTGTCACAATAGTAAACATAATCAACATCATCACGGAATGTTAAATCGGTTTTAACCCGGATAAGTCCGTCTTCACTGCGGTAATCAGCCTTGACGGCTCTTGCATCACCGTAGCGCTGAGCTTCAGTGCATGCATCCTCGGACCAGTTTCCGGTAGTGATATAATCAGCCTTTCCGCTGCCTACCATAAGATTCATAGGAACAGCCGCAAACTGACCGCGTCCGCCGCCCTGCATGAAAAGAATGCTGTAGTTGTCAGGTACCTTAAGAAGTTCTCTGAGATCCTTCTCAGCTTCCCTGGCAACAGCAATATAATCCTTGGAGCGGTGTGATATTTCAATAATTGAAGATCCTATACCCTTGTAATCAAGGAATTCACTCTGTGCCTGCTGCATGACTTCAAGCGGCATCATGGACGGTCCGGCACTGAAATTATAAACTCTAGACATAAATATCTCCGATCTAAAAACTATTTATTCTTTATCCGACTGCGGGGTTGCTTCACTGTCTGAAGAAGATCCTTCAGCATCAGCCGCGTCTGTCACGGCGGCCTGTGACGTCTCCTCCGCATTTTCAGCAGCCGCAGCTCTTTCGCCTTCCGGAATTATAGCTGCAGGAATACGCTGAAGAGCAGTTATATACGCACCCTCAGGCAGACGCATAATATTAACACCCATGGCACGGCGGCTTACTATTCTCACATCAGAAGCATCGATTCTGAGCATCATTCCTGTATTGGTGCTGAGAATCAGCTGATCGCCGTCTTCAACCTGTGTTGCACCCACAATACCCACATCTCCGTTGGCCGGTCCGTATACAACACCAAGACCGCCTCTTGCCGGTCTGATAGGTATGTCATCAATGGCTGTGCGACGGCCCTTGCAGTTATCTGATATTGAGAAAATATATGAACTGTCGCTGGAAGGCACCACCATTGATACAACGCGATCTTCATTTCTGAGTCTGATACCCTTGACACCGGTTGCTGTTCTGCTCAAAGGTCTGATGAGATCATCACTTGCATCACCTTCAGAGCCTGAAGCCGCAGTTTCGTCCTGCTCATCCGCAGCATTCAGATCCTGGGAGACATCGATATTATCTGCCTCCTCCAGTTCTTCAGAATTAAACTCCTGCTCCTCTGTCATATCTGCATTATCGGCGTGACGCAGTTTCATCTCCTCGATTTTTTCTTTACCCAGAGACTTGGATTCATTAAATCTGAGTACTCTTCCCATAGCGGTAAAGATCATAATATCATCACGTCCGGTTGTAATGCATGCCGAAACAAGTTCGTCACCGGAACGAAGATTAAGACCCTTCTTACCCTTTGAATTGATATTCATGTATTCTCTCAGGTAAGTTCTCTTAAGAATACCGTTCTTGGTAATGGTAACCATGAAATGACTGTCGTCATAGGACTTGACCGGAATAATCTCCATGATCTGTTCACCGTCCTCAAGATTGACCATATTGATAATCGGACGGCCGCGGCTGTTTCCGCTGCTTACCTCAGGAAGCTGGTAGACCTTGATGCAGAACACCTTGCCGAGAGAAGTGAAAATCATAAGATCATCATGGGTATTGGCTATGCGCATAAGACGGTTGAAATCGTCATCCTTAGGCTTGGCCGCAAGTCTTCCCTTTCCTCCGCGGCGGGCAATACCGTAATCAACAAGCTTCTGATACTTGACATAACCCTGGGTCGAAAGAGAAATAATGACCTCGTCAGGCGGAACCAGATCCTCCACCGTGATTTCACTCTCGCAGTCAACAATCTCCGTGCGGCGGCTGTCACCGTAGTTCTGCTTAATTTCGATAAGCTCCTCATAGATAATCTCATGAAGGCGCTCCACCGAATTAAGAATCTCAAGATAACCGGCAATAGAGGTATACAGCTGGGAGTACTCGTCAACAACCTCATTCTTGGCAATTTTAACCAGCTGTGCAAGACGCATATCAAGGATCCTGTCAGTCTGGGTTTCTGTAAGATAATATTTTCCGTCCCTGTATCCAAACTCTTCATCAATGTATAGCGGACGGCAGGCATTGCCGAACCTGGCAAGAAGATCTGCACACGCATTGGCAGTCCACGGTCTTCCCATAAGAGAAGTCTTTGCGCTGGCTCTATCCTCGCTGCTTCTGATAATTCTGACAATCTCATCCATGTTGTCCAGAGCAACAAGCAAAGCCTCGAGAATATGGGCGCGATCCCTTGCCTGCGAAAGAAGAAATGCTGTTCTTCGTGTAACAACCTCTCTCCTGTGATTCAGGAAACACTCAAGCGCCTGCTTCAGATTCAGAGTCTTTGGTACGCCGTCGACAATAGCAACCATATTTATGCTGAATACCGACTGCAGAGAGGATCGTTTGAACAGATGATTGAGAACAACCTGAGGGAACGCTCCCTTTTTAAGTTCAATCTCAACGCGGATATTCTTGTCAGATACATCAGTAATGGAAGAGATGCCTTCAATCTTCTTATCAAGAACAAGAGAAGCAATCTGCTTGACCATCTCAGCCTTGTTGACGTTATAAGGTATCTCTGTGACAACAATCGTATTGCGTCCGGATGAATCTGTTTCAATCTCGCAGCGGCTGCGGACAACAGCTCTGCCCTTGCCGGTATGATATGCAGCCCTAAGACCCTCTCGGCCGTATATAACAGCGCCGGTAGGAAAATCCGGAGCCGGAATATACTTCATGAGCTCGTCAATGGTAATATCAGGATTTTTCAAAAGAGCAACGGAAGCATCGATACATTCCGAAATATTGTGGGTAGGAATGTTGGTTGCCAGACCCACTGCAATGCCGGATGAACCGTTTACAAGCAGATTCGGGATCCTGGTCGGAAGGACATAATCGGGAATATCCAGTGTACTGTCAAAGTTCTTCTTTAAATCAACCGTCTCCTTATCCAGATCTGCCAGAATTTCATCAGAAATTTTCTGAAGTTTGACTTCGGTGTAACGCATTGCAGCAGCACTGTCTCCGTCAATGCTGCCGAAATTTCCCTGTCCAAAAATCAGCGGGTAGCGAAGAGAGAAAGGCTGTGCCATGCGAACCATTGTCTCATAAACAGCTGAATCTCCGTGAGGATGATATTTACCGATGACTTCACCAACTACACGTGCTGATTTAACAGTGGCTGTCTTTCTGCCGTTCTGAAAAAAATGCAGATGAAGCGTATGCATCGCATAAAGAATGCGGCGATGAACCGGCTTGAGACCGTCTCTTGCATCGGGGAGTGCTCGATCCACGATAACATCCATCGCATAATCAAGATAGGATCTGCGTAACTCGTCGGATATGTCTACTTTTTTAATTTCCATTTATACTTACACCGAAACAATCGTTTTTTTTTTAGCAACAATAACCTTGAAATTATACCATTTTTCCAGGGTCTAAAGAATTAAAGTTTAGTGCAGACTTTCTTAGAAGAACAAAGACTGCCGGTCTGCATGACCGATCATTTGCAGCTGACTCTCATCAGAAACTCTCTGAGACGCTGATTGCGGGGGTTATCAAAAACCTGTTCCGGAGTTCCGTCCTCCTGAATATTTCTGTCATGCACGAAAAAGACCCTGGATGAAGCATTCCTTGCAAACTTCATCTCATGAGTGACGAGCATCATGGTCATACCGCTGTCCGCAAGCTCCCTGACCAGTGAAAGCACCTCATAGACCATTTCAGGATCCAGAGCGCTGGTAGGCTCATCAAAAAGAATGATTTCCGGATTCATTGCCATAGTGCGGACAATGGCAACTCTCTGCTTCTGTCCTCCGGAAAGCTGGGACGGATATTTATCAGCCTGCTCCCTAAGTCCGATGCGATCGAGCATACCGGTCGCCCAGTCATCCGCCTCCTCCTTTGACATAATTCCGTGAAGAACCGGTGCCATCGTTATATTCCTGCGCACTGTCAGGTTGTTGAAAAGATTAAACTGCTGAAAGACCATGCCGATTTTAGGAATAATTTTCGAAATCTCCTTCCGGGAAGCCTGAGTCAGATCCTTATCATGAAACCAGATATGACCGCCGGTTGGAGCTTCAAGCAGATTGAGAGTTCTTATAAGAGTCGATTTACCGCAGCCTGAAGGACCGATAATCGCAATAACCTCCCCCTTTTTCACGGTAAAGGAGACATTGGAAAGAATTTCATGCTTTCCGAAGCTTTTGCAGAGATTATCCACCTTAAGAACAATCTCTCCTGAAATTTCACGGTTAACGCTCATTTTTCTTAAGTCTCCTTTCCAGAACTGAAACACCGTACGACATAATCCCGATAATGCACAGATAAATCAATGCAACCGCCATAAGCGGCATGAAAGCCTCATAGGTCAGACTGCGAATAATCACACCACCCCTGGTCAGATCTATCAGTCCGATATAACCGCTGATAGACGTCTCTTTAAGAAGAGAAATACCCTCATTGGCAAGAGCCGGGAGTACGTTTTTGAGAGCCTGCGGCATTATGATGTATCTGTAAATGGATCTGTCGCTCAAACCAAGACTTTTTCCGGCTTCAAACTGGCCCGGATCTACGGCATTGATTCCGGCCCTTATAATTTCCGCGGTATACGCCATGGAATTCAGTCCGAAAGCGGCAACAGCCACAAGAATTTTACTCACATCAACAGAGGCGAAAATGACGTAATAAATTATGAGAAGCTGAATCATCACCGGCGTTCCTCTGACAATATTGATATAGAGTCTGACGATGAAATTAAGCAGTCCCAGTCTTCCTGTGCGATGGTGAACAACTCGCACAACTGCAAGGAGAAATCCGCCTGTAATACCTATTAGAGTTGAAAAAAACGCCACAATCAGAGTGATTCCAAGACCGCCTGCCAGATACTTCCAGCGTTCCTGCTCTATAAAATTTGCATGAAACTTTTCGCTGAAGCTCAAACCTGATCCATGCTCGCCGTCTTTTCTGACAACTATTGAAATTCCTGAATCGATCAGAGGCAGAGTAAAATTAATAAATTTCTTTCGCTCTTCCGTTTCTGAAAAACCAGAAAAGCTGAAATCAGCCTTTCCTGATGACACGGCGTTGATAATGGAGTCAAATTCAATATCATCAATCTTTAGTTTTTTCCCCATAATGTCAGCAACAGCATATGCAAGTTCAATTTCAAACCCTCGCATTCTGTTGCCGTCATAGTACTCATACGGAGGGAACTGGGCATTTGTGGCCATGACAATGGTTTCAGAGCCGTTCTGCTCCGGAATATAGTGGTAATCACCGCTTTTAAAAATGTAGGTTTCCTTCAGTTTGTCAATGATCCCGCGCTCCTGTGCGGTTTTAAGAGCATCGTTTATCTTTTGAAGAAGCTCCTGGTTTTGAAGGGCGACAATGCCAGCATAACGCTCCCTTGCAAACTCATAATCAAGAATTTCAAGCTCTGGACTCTGGCTGACAAACTCCTTTGCCGGCATTTCATCCACCACTACAAGATCCAGTTTATTCTGTCTAAGAGCTGTTACTGCATCAGGACTTGTATTAAACCGCTCAATCATGCCCTCGGCGGACTTTGATTTAAAAAGTTCAGTAACTCCCGTATCAGAGGTGGTTCCAACCTGAACACCGACACGGCATGTGTGAATGGTTTCAAGTGAAGAGGCGTCACATCCCGTGTCCTTTCCGCCGCATCCCGAAAGACAGCCTGAACAGAAAACAAGAATAAATACGGCACTCAGCCGTCTCAAGGCTGCAGCCAAACTTTCTGCTGTCATAAAAAATCCTGATAAAAACAAAACAAAAAGAAAATATTCAGCGATAGACCGGTTACCTAAATTCACCGGAGGAGTCAGGTGCATTCATCCGTGATCAGCAAATTTTTATGAACCTGGATGTATTCAGGTTCCGGCACATATAATGACCTTTTGCTGTTCAAACTGTACTTCAGACTCCGTTTTAACTCTGGAAGTTTTAAGTCTAAAAAATACATATCCCATCTATCAACAAGTCCGCACAGATTTCTCTGTCCGGACTGTGCTCTTTTCCGGCATGACAGTCATTAGGAAAATGAAGTCATGCGGAGCGTTTCATGTATAAAGACTAGTCACTGCTGCCAAGCTGCTGTCTTTCACCCTCAACAGTTCTGCTGTTTGGCGCCCTGAGATAGTTGGCCTGCATATTGTTGTCTATATCGCGGTTTACCATATTGGCAACGCATGAATCCGACCAGACGTTAAGGGATGTTTCAAGCATATCAATAACAGCATAAATCGGCAGGATGAGACCCATGAGCATGACAGGAATATCCATTGAGGCAAGAAGGCTCATTGAAAGGAAGAAGCATCCCATAGGAACACCGGCATTGCCGATTGCAGCAATTGTAGCTATGAATATCCAGGCAATCATGGTTCCGGCAGTTACATCCATACCTGCATTCTGCATAAGATATATCACGGTGATAAAAATAAAGGCGGCGCATCCGTTCATGTTTATGGTTGTACAGATAGGAAGCACAAAACGGCTTACATAAAAGCGCACTCCGCAGTTGTTTTCTGCACATTTCATAGTAACAGGAAGAGTTGCTGCCGATGACTTGGAAAAGAAGGCAACGGTAAGAGCTGTAAGCATTCCCCGGAAAACCCTGAACGGATTAAGTCTCTTGAATGCCAGAAACAGAGGGAGAACAATAAACATCTGCACCAGATTTGCGGTGATTACCGTGGCAAAGTAGCCGCCGAGACCCTTGAGATCAACTCCGGTCTTGAATTCAGCTATGCACTGAGTGATAAAGCCGAAAATTCCGAGAGGAAGGATTTTGATCAGCCAGGAGACCATCACAAAGAAAATCTGCTGAAGACCGTTGAAGAAATTCATGACAGTCTCGCGCTGCTTGCCTTCCTTGAGATGGTTGATGGCAACTCCGAACATAACTGCTATAAACAGCACGGACAGAACCTTGCCCTCAAGAAACGGTCCGAATATGTTGTCAGGAAAGGTGGATATAAGATTGTCGATGTATGAGACATTACCGCTGCCGGTACCGGCCACGTTATCAAGATTCATTTCGGAATCAGTAACTGTGTAGGCGGACGGAGAAAATATCTTAAACAGAAGTGCCGCAACTCCGGCAGCTGCAAGAGTGGTCGAGAAGGTGTAGAAAAGCACTCTCTTAAGCATAAGTCTGTTACCGCCGCCTCCTGTTGCAGAGGCTATTGTGCAGATAATTGAAACTGCAATAATAGGTATTGCGATAAACTTAAAAAGACGAATAAACACCAGAGAAATAACATCTGCACAGTAAACTGTATGATCATTGCCGTACAGTCCGTTAAGCACGCCGAAGATTATAGCCAGAGAATAGATGCAGATAAGCTTGATCCGCTTATTCAGTCTGATCTCCTCCTGGTTATCAATGTCACTCATAAAATCAATTCCTCACAAGATCATATAATTAAAAAAGACCGCCGTCTGAAACGATGCGAAATCTGTGTCAAAATTATATCACAGGCCACGGGATAAAAACCTAAACCGTCAGTCTGCGAAACTGTAAAAACTTAAAAAAGGATGGTTAACAGTTTGAAACCGAAGAACTTATGCAAAAAAGCACGGAAAAGATAAGCTTTTAATGTTTGTTTTCTGAAACTGACGGTACATGCGGGCTCAGCGGTTATCCTTCAAAAAAAAGGATCGCATATGCGATCCATCCGGAATACTGCAGCATACCTCATTTTCCGTTCCGCCGATCATAAAACGATCAGCATCCTTCAAGAATACTTTCACCAATGGTGCACTGACCGAACTTTACAGTAAGCTGCGTCAGATACTCATCCTTTGAATTTGTCTGCACAAACCAGTCGTTATTAAGAAACAGCTGCTTGTATTTCTTGCCGTCCGGGAAATCATTTATAAATGCATCATTAACGACAAATTTAAGGGAAAGATCCAGTGAGTCCTTAACATCTTTTTTACCCGGAACGAACTTGATTTCACTGCCCTTCTCAATTTTAAGGACACCTCTGTTGTCCTTTGACACAAGCATCAGTCTGTCAATAGCAATAACCGAGTTGTTGCGTCTGAGGTTTTCCAAAATGCCGAAATTAAATTTTCCGGCGTTATCGTCAAGATGCACCAGATTGTACAGCAGAGAACTGAAATCAACCCAGAAACTCTGATCCGCATTGGAAACCTTGAATGAAAAAGTGTTGTTTTCCGTTTTAAAATCGTTGGACCATTCAGGATTTGCATGCTCGAAACTCTTGATCCCCATCGAAACATCAATGTTTGAAAGATTTCCCGTCGACTCGGTGCTGAATGATATCTTGGCGTTATCCATCATAATCTTCTCACCGGATGAGACGTTCTTGGATTCATATTTATTGATTGACAGCCCCCGGGTATCAACACGAAAAACCCCTGGATCCGCATATACATCAATATCACCGGACAGGAACTTGATAGACGTATTGAATTTTGTCGCCGGATTGTCATTCATAATCTGGTCAACTTTAACTCCGAAATGAATCCAGCGATCACGGAACGTACCTCTGAAATCACCGCTTATACCGGAAACAGACAGAGTACCGTTATCCCTGGTGGAAGCAAAACTGTTGTTTGAGCCTGACTGGTGATACATTCCTTCATAGCTGTTTTTCAGATAGTTGACCTTCCAGCCGCCGACAATTTCGAGATCCTTGTACTCGCAGTACGGACAAGCTATAAGTTCACCGCTTATGTTTGAAATCATAAACTCGTTTACTTCATAAAGCGGATAAAACGATGTTCTCACCATCAGGGTGAAACCCAGCTTTTTACCCATATATTCAACTTTGTACGACCTTAACTGTGAAAGAAAACCGTTTTCAACAGTCAGCTCCTTAATATTAACATTGCCTCCGGCACTTGAACTGAGGCGTGTTATTACATTGTCCAGATATATGCCGTGCGCATAACTGGAAAAAAAAGCCAGACCGACAAAAGAAAGAATAAGAAAAACAGGAAGAATTAGAAAATATTTAAGATTAGACATAAACGACCAACAGGCTCACTTCAAACTGATTAATTCTATCATAAAGGTCAAAGTCATTTTATTTCAGACTTCAAAATTTTTTGTCTTTTTACCCATGAAGAAAACGCTACAAATCACATATGAAAATTAGGGTGGCAGTATACATCGTAACTGCTGTGATCCCTGCTCCAGACAACATCCCAGCAGTCATCCTCGCTGAATTTTCTCCTGTCCGCAAGAAACCACTCCTCCGTACCGTTTACCTTGGTTACCTTGAGAAGCGCCGCTATGTTTCCGCCCTCGTCAACAGTTATAAGCTCCTGCGGCCTTCCGTTTCTCAGGATCCTTTCTCCACCGCAGAGATGATTCAGCACGCGCTTCATGTAACCAGCTATAAAAATAACATAAAGCATGACAAGAATAACAATAAAGCCCCAGATGCCCTCGGCACTCTGGATCCCCTTCACGTAATGAAGTTCAGGGTTGGATTTCTTATACACAACAGTTATATCCGCTGAAGGATCCTCAAGAAAGGCACTTCCGTTATATGAACTGCTGCCGACCATGTACGTATAGTAAACCTGGTACTTGATTTCATCTCGACATGCATCCGTGCCGCCGGTTCTGCTGGAACCTCCGCGGCAGACATAACTTGAAACCTTATATTTGGATACAAGGTATCCCCTGGTCTCGTCAGAATCCATCATGGTGACGAGAAGATAGTCACTGGCAAAAAAACAGACTACGAAGGTGCATACAGCCAGAAATACCAGAACCACAGGCAGCATCGCCGGCTGATAACCGACATGATAAAGATTATCATTAACTTTGATCCCCTGCTGTCTTAGGCTTTTAAGCGACACCTGATCCTTTTTCATACTAAAAAAACTCCTCCGGACCCGAGCAGAATTTTAGCACAAACCGGACCGATATTATTTCATGAGAATATAAAAACGCCTGAAATTTTCAGTCAGCATGCTAAAAAACAAAGACTGCTGAATATCTGTCTGAACTTCAAAGACGGCTGAGAAACTCAACCTGCCGGCAGCAGTACGCCAAATGCAGGATTGATAAGAGCAAACTGCAGGTCTCCAACAGCAATCAGCTGATTAATCACAATCATTGAGGTTTCTGTACATATGGTACAGTCCTCAATTTTTTTGCAGTAAATCTAATTTACGGTAAGTTGATGATCTGGTACAAAATTAATTTTTTCTAACAATTCTAGATCCTTCTTTCTAGTATTACAAAGTTTCCAAATTTTATCTTGTTTTATCATTCT
>JAEEOK010000027.1 GCA_016284235.1 Succinivibrionaceae bacterium | reverse complement strand
AATACGCCGATGCCTATCCTTTCTGACAAAAAGCTTGTGATAATAATGACAGTTCCAGTTGTCAGTGGTTGGGAGGGTATTACTGGGTAAATCAGGACTTCCAAAGAGCCAAACAACAATTTCAAAAAGCCTGTGATTTGAACGACGGCGGGAGTTGCTATAATTTAGGCTTGTTATATTTCGCGGGAAAGGGGGTAGAACAGGATTACGAACAGTCAAATCAATATTATAAAAAAGCCTGTGACCTGAATGACGGTCGGGGCTGCAGTAATCTTGGCTTTTCATACTTCTACGGACAAGGCGTAAAACAGGACAGTCAGTTAGCAACTCAGTACAACCAAAAAGCTTGCAATTTAAAAGAAGACGGTGGTTGCTTTAACGTCGGTATATCATATGAAGATGGTGTTGGAGTAGAACGAAGTAAAACAAAGGCTTTGGAGTATTACCGTAAAGCCTGTGATCTTGGAAATCAGGATGGTTGTGACTCCTACCGAAGATTAAATGGCAAAAGTAACTAACACTCTTTAGATGAACAAATTACGCATAATGCTAAAAGGATTTCGATAATTCGAGATCCTTTTTTCGTTTTTAGGAGTTTCAAAATGAACGACAGCACCATCAGGCTTTCTGCCGACACGTCTGCTCTCACGGATTCACTCTCCAAAATTGCCGAAGAGATGACGGCCATGAAGGACGCTGTTTTCTCCTCTGCTGCCGCCATGGGAGCAAATCTTGATGCATCCGCAAAAAAGGCAGAAGCTACCAATGCCGCCATCCACGGACTTGATGAGAGCGTTAAGACTGTAACGGATTCAATTGAGGCTCAGACAAAAACCGTAATCGACCTCGGTGCGAAGCAAAGCTATGAACAGTACGGCTAATTGTTAACAGGAAGTTATGTCCTGTATCACTGATAAAAATTCGGTGCTGTGATAAAATGACAGTCGATGGTGTTGAGTTCGGGGAGGTTAAAGTCATGGGAAGTATTCTGAATCCTGTTGATGGCAATTCATTTGTTGATTTAGCCAAATTCAAAGACGAGGATATTTTTGTAGATAAGACTGATTTTATCGCAAAAATGTCAGAAAACATCAATAAGAACAAACGCTTCTTTGCCGTAACCCGTCCCCGCAGATTCGGAAAAACCGTAACAGCTGATATGCTTCTGGCTTATTTTTCTAAAGAGTATGATGGCAAAAAAATTTTTGATAATCTAAAAATTTCCCAAGAAAATAACTACGCCGAGCACATGAACAAATATGATGTCATATACATTGATATGAATTCCATAAAAGATAAGTATCTCTCGTATAAGGACGACAGTTCTCTATACATTGAAGGTATAGATGATATCGTAGATTTTCTGCAATACATGGTTATTTGTGATCTAAAGGAAAACAAAGAATACGCTGAACAAATAGATAAGGCTCCATTAGTTGGGAAGAAGTCGTTATCCTCGGCTTTGGAAGCTGTATGCAAAAATACAGGCGAACCATTCATTTTTATTATGGATGAATGGGATCTGATTTACAGAGATTATCGAAATGAAGATGCTTTACAGGAAAAATTTATAGAATTTCTGCGAGGTTTATTTAAATCAAAATCCGGACAGGCCTGTTTTGCATTTGCTTACCTCACCGGTATTCTTCCCATCAAGAAATCCAACTCTCAGTCAGCGTTAAACGGTTTTAAAGAATACAATATGCTTTCTCCTGAACCGTATGAAAAATATTTTGGTTTCACAGAAGATGATATTGCAGAAATTTTAAGAAGTCCGTCATGTGATATTAGTCATCAAGAACTAAATGAATGGTATGAAGGATATAAGCTTAATGGTATCGATATCTATAATCCTAATTCTGTAGTTTCAGCTGTTAATGACGGTAAATGCAAAAGTTACTGGAGCGGAACTTCATCCAATGAAGATGTAGTACATCTGATTAACATGAATTTTGACGGAATTAAGGACGATATTATTCATCTTATTGAAGGTAGTACCATTCAGTTTAATTGCAGAACTTTCCAAAACGATATGGTGTCAATTGAGAACAAAGATGATATTTTCTCGTTGCTTGTATGTCTTGGTTATCTCGGGTGTGTGGATGACGGAGCTGATGATCGTACTGCCTATGTTCCTAACAAAGAAATAAAAACAGCTCTTTCTGCTCTGGTGAAGGCTCAGCCATGGTTTAATTCCATGCCTATAATTGAGCGTTCAGAATCGCTTTTTAAAGCCATAACAGATCTTGATGGTAATAAGACTGCAGAAACCATCACTGAGATTCATAATTCACCTAATGTATCCCTGCTTACTTATAACCGTGAGGAATCAATGGTATTCTGCCTTATATCCGGTCTCATGTGGCGCACCGAACGTGAATACGAATGCTTCCGTGAACTGCAGTCCGGTAAAGGAAGTGCAGATCTGATTTATGCACCGAAGAGAAACATGAATCTACCAATCCTGCTTATAGAATTCAAATATGGCCTTAGTGCTGATGAAGCCTTGGAGCAGATTAAGGAGAAGGAGTATTTCAGTCGATATCGTGATGGTGATTATCCCAACGATGTGTTGCTTATAGGCATTAACTATAATCCTAAAACAAAGGATCACCAGTGTCTGATTGAAAAGCTTGATAAATAATTCCACCACCTAAACCATTTCCCATAAAGGATCTCCTAACCGAGATCCTTTTTTATTTTCAGGAGTTTCAAAATGAACGACAGCACAATTAGGCTTTCTTCCGATACGTCTGCTCTGACGGATTCACTCTCCAAAATAGCTGAAAATATGACGGCCATGAAGGATGCTGTTTCCTCCTCGAATGCCGCCATGGGAGCAAACCTTGATGCCTCGGCAAAACAGGCAGAGGCCACCAATGCCGCCATTCACGGACTTGATGACAGCGTTAAGACCGTAACCGATTCAATTCAGACACAAACAAAAACTGTTACTGACCTCGGTAGCTAGCAGAGCAAGGTAACAAAGGAAATCAGCAAGGACTTAAATACTCAGAATTCTCAGCAGAAAGACGCCAACACCACTCTTGCCGAGCAGAAGAAAATCATGCAGGAGCAGGAAACCGAAATCAATCACCTGTTCCAATTTTATCAAACAAAAGGATTCCTAACTTTCTTTTCTCCTTTTTACGAAGGAGTTTTGCGAGGTCTTCCGCGTGGTCGCTTTACAACTTCTGAACAGTTTTCTTTGGGTTTTGGAGGCCTTCCTCTTGGACGCTTTACAACCGCGAGGTTTTCAGCATGATCTCCTGTTTCTTTGGATTCAATGTTGTCAGTATTACATGAAGATGATGAAGAAGATGACACAGCCTCTTTCTTAGAGTTTTTAGGAGGCCTTCCTTTCTTCGCCTTGCTTTCTGTCATTTCCTCAGTTTCTACCAAACCAAGCTGGATCATTTCCTCCATTGCAATATTTGAGACATGAAACCAATAAGGATCACATTTCCTAGGCTTGTTCAGAGTGTTATCAGGTGTGTTTTTTACATCTCTCCTT
>JAEEOK010000026.1 GCA_016284235.1 Succinivibrionaceae bacterium | reverse complement strand
GGTAGGCATTGCCAGCATTCTTGACGCCAGAATCTTTCAGACCGGGAGCGTGCTCAGAACCGCGGTGATTTTCTTTTACCTCTCCAATGAAGGGGTAAGCCTTCTGGAGAATGCCGCCCATCTGGGACTTCCCATTCCGCGGGTGGTGAAGAGAGCCCTTAAGCAGTTACACGATAAATCCGAAGATGACGATAAGGAGAACAAAAATGAGTAACAGTAAACTTGTAAGCTACACGGGCCTGAGTCCCAACCATTCCGGCAGAAGGACTCATGCGATTGATCGGATTACCCCTCATGCGGTGGTGGGGCAGCTTTCTGTGGAGAGGATCTGCGGCTGCTTTGCCGGAAAGGACAGGCAGGCAAGCTGCAACTACGCCATCGGGGCTGACGGCAGGATTGGCCTTTGCGTTGATGAAGCCAACCGTTCATGGTGTTCATCATCAAGGGGCAACGACCAGCGGGCGGTCACCATCAAATGCGCTTCTGATCTGACGGAGCCCTATGCCATGAAACCGGAGGTGTATGAGAGTTTGGTTAATCTGTGCACTGACATCTGCAGACGGAACTGCAAGAAGCGGCCGGTGTGGATTGCTGACCGTGGGGAAGCATTGAGGTATAAGGTCAAGAGTGACGAAATGCTCCTGACTGTTCACAGGTGGTTTGCTAGAAAGAGTTGTCCGGGAAACTGGCTATTTGAAAGAATGGGTAGTTTGGCGGACGAGGTTAATGGCAAAATGGGAGTGTAGAAATAAAAAGAGCCGGCAGTTTGCGCTGTCGGCTTGATAAACATCAATTTACTATTACATGACAGTTAGTAATTTATATTCCTGAAGATTTATAGATTTCAACTTGAGCAATAATCTTAGGATCAAGTTCAGGAATATAGTCATCGTTAATTAACCGATCGGCATAGGAATAACCGGCCTTGGGTAAGAGATCAATGGCAAGACTGTCAAGTATTCCAAGTTCGTCATACTTCTCAGCATCAAAATCAATCCTATAGTAAAAGTAACCCAAGAATTTATATGGTTCAATGACAGGATAGTCCTGACCTCCATAACTCCAGAACAAATTTGCAAAATTTATTGCGGATTCAGGGGTTTTACATTCAGTAAAAAGATAGTTTTTCCAACTTTCAAATGTATTTCCCCATCCAAATTCAGATATTTGCTGTTTTACTTTCTCCCTAGTTTCTTTACGTTGTTCCTTGGAACTAACACCATAAGTACGATTGAACAGCCAATGTGTCTGCTCATCTATTTTGTCACTGCTCATTTTTCCTTCACTTAGAATCTTCATCAAACAATTCCTTGTTGCTGTTGTACAGACGATTAAGAGCCTGGAAAAATAATTAGAAATTGTTCAGTCTTACCACAAAATCAAATTTGAAAATAGTGGTTACGTCAGTTTCTTCTTAATTCCTACATCTTTGATGAAATTCATGCAAAAGCAACGGATTAATAACTTGATAAATCTAGGATTTGTGCATGCGTCCATGCATTCGGAGTCACAGTCCCAATAGGCGTGATATTTTGGATGTACTTTTTGTTGTAAATTTGTATTATTTATGTTATGATTCATCGAATTATATTCATCAAGACACAATCGACAGTAATTTGGGTCATTCTGATCGTATTCGGGTTCAAATTCAGGGTCAAATTCGGGTTCAAATTTGTCATCATCTTTGGGTACCTCCTCTTCATTAGGATCAATTTTAAACAGATTGTATTCTCCGAATCCTATATTTCCGTAATATTGTATGAGGATGAACCCATCGCTGATTTTGACATAGGAAATGCCTAGAGATTTTTGCTTTATAGCAAGATCTGCATCTTTCGGATCAATGATCATGCCAGTTATTTCGGAATCATGCCACTCACCATCGATCTTCAGATGACGGCAACAAGCACAAAGAACGCAGTACAGAGATTCGGCTGCGGACATTTCCGGAAAAGGAATGATATCGGTTCCCCATAGTGTCGGATCAGTTGATTCAGCTCTTGCCGATGCTGCTTCGATTAAAAAATTTCTAAACTTAGTTGTTTTGTCAGAATCATCCTGGTTGCGTAAATCATAATCGTTGAAAATTGCTGGTGGATTATTTTTTAACCGCTGTATGCCTTCATCAATACTTTCAGCGAGTTTGAACAACCTTGCGCTTTCTTTGAATTTTCCACGTCTCCATACTATTTCAAGACCTTCGCCGTGTTGTTCGGAGAACGCGAAGGTTCTGAAACTGTAAATTCTTAATTCATGCTCAGATCCCATATTTATGTCATCCGGAGAATTTAAAACAGGATTTCTGTTCATGTCTGCCTCTGTTTTGATAGCTTGATAGACGTAAAATGTGTCATTTAATTATAGCGATACAAACGTAACTTCCCTGCGATTTTTCAGCACCCCTGACTGAATCCGGTATCCTTTTTTTAGTTCTTAAGAAAAGGAGCCCCCTATGACCCCCATCGATAAACC
>JAEEOK010000003.1 GCA_016284235.1 Succinivibrionaceae bacterium | reverse complement strand
CGGTATATTTGTTGAAATGCAGAAGTCTCTGAGAGTTGTCGGAAAGGGTGAAAAGTTTGCAGATCTGGTTATAACAGTTAACAAAGGGAAAAGTAACCAGTGCATTTACCTTATCGAACTTAAATACGTCACCAAGACTGATGCTACTGAAGCAAAGATTCAAAACACTGTAAAAGATGCGACAGAACAGGTTCAGAGGTACAAATCAGCTCTTGAGTTCCGGGACAGACAAGTTAAGGCATATGCCATGGTATTTGTCGGCTCGGAGTGCGTGTACTGCGACTAACAAAATGAAATTTTAAGCTTATGACCATTACGGCATGAGCTTTTTTAAAATCTGAAAAATCAACGGGTTTGCAAATATCAAGTTTAATATATATTCGAGAAGTTCTTTTTCTAAAGTGGCACAGAGAAAAGAGGACTTTTGGCTTCCACACCTATGCCAAAAGCCTCATTTTAAATATTCTAAAAACAGGGATCATGGCAGACGAGGAAAATAGTAGCTACGCAATTAATATCGATTCTTCCAAAAGAGATCGTATAGTTTTTGAATACTTATCAATTGAGCCCCAAATTATTGATTTATTTTTTTTAACATCATCAACAAACATTCCGGTACAATGCTTTCTTTCGTAGTGCTGTTCTAACAAAGAAGAATGCCAAACAATCAATTAATTTTAATAATCATTGTCTGTTTTGGTATTCGGATCGTTTTTTGATAATTCAGTAATTTCCTTGACTGTATATGTTTTATAGCGCCGATCCGTCTGAAACTTGGAGGTGGCGGTATCTGGAATATGCCGCATAATCTTTTTCAAATCAATCTCCCGTGGAAGTGTTTGAAAATTACCTTTCTCATCCTCCGATTTAATCGCTAGAAAAGCAAATTCCCCGCGTTCAAAATCAATTTCAAAGAAATCGGAAACCTCAGTCGCCTCGACATCAAGATAATCCTCCTGAGATTCTACAAACTTTTCATAAATAAATTCATAGAAGCACCTCCCGGCTTATCCTGATGACTCTAACTTCATCACATTTCATTATTAAAACATCCTTTACTCTTTGCCTAAAAAAAAGAATCAGGTCGGAAAGATGTTTACTTAAAGAACCTGATTCATTATATAAAATTTAGATTATTTCATTACCTGCCGTGCTTCTATAAAAACACTAGGCCTTAAAATTATAAACCGGCCTCATAATATCAAGCACCTCCACCGTATCATCTATCACATCAACAATATCGTGAAGAGACTTATAGGCCATTGGAGATTCATCCAGTGTGGATTCATTTACAGATGTAGTATAAATCCCCTTCATGGATTCCCTGTATTCATTCATATCAAGAGAACTTTTAGCCGTTCCTCGCGACAGCAGTCTTCCTGCCCCGTGCGGTGCTGAATAATTCCATTCAGGATTCCCCCGGCCTCTTGCAAGCACACAGCCGTCTCTCATGTTAATCGGAATAAGAACTATTTCACCATCATGTGCGGCTATGGCACCTTTTCTGAGGATCATTTCCCTTGTATCTACATAATTATGGACGGTATGAAATGATTCCCTGCCGGTAAGTCCGGCTCCCTTCAGAAGAATATCGGCAATAATCTCCCGGTTTAATCTGGCAAATGCCTGACATATTTCCACATCATGAAGATAATCATCAAGATACCTGCCGCTCAGAAAACATAAATCATCAGGTATTCCGGAACTGCTTCCGTTACCAAACTGCCGTGCAGCTGATAATTCCCTGCCTGTTTTTCTCTGCCCGGACTTCTTTTCAGAACGGGAATATTTGCCTCCGGCATCGCAATTAACCTCATAACCGTTATTGAACTTTATCGCCAGATTCTGATAGAACTCAGCCACCTGTTTTCCCAGACTGCGACTGCCACTGTGAACAATAAGGTATCTAGTACCATCAACAGCTTCATCAATCTCTATGAAATGATTGCCTCCGCCAAGAGTTCCGAGACTTTGCTTCATTCCGGATAGGTTATTCAGGTCTCTGTAACAGCGCAGACCTTCATACGAAAAGTTTCTATTTTTGATTCTAGATAGATTATTACCGGAGAGACCATTACGGGCTGTCAGGTCAATTTCAGCAAAATCAATCGGACTCCTTCCGAGATTTACAGTATACATGCCGCAACCGATATCAGTACCAACAATGTTTGGAACCACCTTATCAGACACCGTCATGGTTGTACCGACGGTACAGCCTCTCCCTGCATGAACATCAGGCATGATTCTGATTCTCGAACCTGCGGTGATTTCGTAACTGCACATTCTGCGAATCTGTTCAATGGCATCAGATTCAACTACGGAAGCATAACAAATCGCAGTATTCAGTTTTCCTTTAATTTCGAACATTCTGTTTCCTCTTTAAAAAAGCAGAGCTCATCCTTTCCGAAAAACACCGCTTCTGTGGAGTTTTTTCAGAAATAACAACTGCACAATGATTTTTAAAAGCTTATATCAAGAACAAAAACGCCATCACGGGAGAACCGCACGTCACTGAGCAGAAATGAAAGCCTTAAAGCAACAAGCGACAACCGTAACCGGTACGTTTTTTTCAATTGGAAAGCAGTACTGCGTCAGAAGGCAGTCTGCAGAATGTTGCGAACTACATTTTTTTACCTGTATTCAATCGACTGGCTGCTTTTTAACCAGCCTTTATTTTCCGTATTTTATGAATTCGGATACATTTCCGATGAAATAGAGATTCTCAAAATAGCATCGCGTCGAAATATTCATCACGAAACCTTTCGCCACGTCACCTGAAATCTCTGCCTTGGCTCTATCCTACTCCCAAAACATAACCGTTACAAGCCAAATGACTGTGATAAGGTAATAATCATCCTAATCTAACAGTTCAGTCCCTTATCAGAAACAAGGTCTGACCATCTAAAGCTGATACGGATAAAAAGACTGACATAAATAAAAAAACGATCCTGCTGTCAGTGCTATATTAGTCTGATCAACTTTCTGCTTAAAAAATTTTCCTGTTTCTTGCTACAATAATTTCCTACCCCTACTCTCCTCTTCTGTCAATTTTACTTATATTTAATTTTCCATTTTCTGTTCATAATTTTGCTCTAAACATCTGCTCATTATTAATTGTAGTCCGTCAATTTATTTGAACCCATATTCTTCACATTATGATGCCAAGAATGAAATAGTCAGACTGGAAGAACTGGAGAATGCGAGAAAGGATGTTAATACGATAGAGCACAATACTCTGTTAAATTTGAGCAGATTTAAGGCTCTCTGACGTTTCAACCATTTAAGTTTATACGGCTCATAATCATTATGGCATGAGCTTTTCTTGGATCTAAGAATACTTTTGTCTTCATTTCCATAAAACATCTGCCGATGTTGATATTTGGGGCAAATGTCTTTAGTATTTGATAGTGGCGGTTTAAACTTGTTTGTCTCTTTGTGCAAAAAGAGTAATTATTAGAACAATATAAATATTATCTGCTACCCGACAGAATTAAAAGTACGGCATGGGGATTAATGGATAAGATGGTGGTTTATGATTGAAAATAAAACCGAGTTATTAAACAATCCATACGGACAGGTTAGTTACGAAACGTTTCGTAACGCCGGGCTTGCATTTGCTGATAAAAGCGGTTTAATAGAATCTCTTGATAACCACAAAATGACTCCGTATCCGGTTCTGCTTCGCCCAAGACGCTTCGGTAAAAGCACCTTTATTCAGATGCTGAAATGTTTCTATGACATTTCATACAAAGACAGATATGAGGAAATCTTTTCTAAAACCGATATTTATAAAAAAGATCTGCAAAGTCATAATTCGTTTCATGTAATAAACTTTAATTTTTCAGGAGTGTCGGGAGTTAAGGAAGACACTCTCATCAGAAGTTTTATTATTGCTGTTAACAGTGGAATAAATGACTTTATGGTTCGCTATCCGGATTTTGTATTTAATCCCACTGATGCAGAAAAGGAAACACCTTCAAGTTTTATTAAATCCTTTATTGATGCCTATAAGCGGTATCCTTCAAAAAAATCGCTCTATCTGATGGTTGACGAATACGATAATTTTGCCAACAGCATTCTCTCTCAGAATTTAGAACTGTTTAAAGCTATCACCGGTACCGGCGGATTTCTGAAGGATTTCTACGCAGCCATTAAAGAAGGTGCTGAGACTTGTATTGCCAAAACCTTTATTACCGGGGTCTCATCCGTATCTTTGGATTCTCTTACCTCCGGATTTAATATTTCACTGAATGTTACTTCGGATAAATGCTTTAATGAATATGCCGGTTTTACTGAAAATGAACTTAAAAAGCTTATTCCTCAGCTTGTTGATCTT
>JAEEOK010000025.1 GCA_016284235.1 Succinivibrionaceae bacterium | reverse complement strand
ATAGATATATTCAATGGTACAATAACGATAGAATTAAAAATACATTAGGTGGATTGAGTCCTGTTCAGTACAGACTTAGCAGGGAACAATCTGAGTAATATATGTCCAGTTTTTTGTCCGCAGCCCCCTCTCGTTTTTTCTGACAGAAATAAAAAAAAGCGAAGATCCGGTTAAGCCGGATCTTTTTTTTGTCATAAAACGCAAGACTACTTTATTTTGCTGTATTGTACACACCATGGATCACATCTTTAAGGATCCATAATTTTGTCAGGATTCCACGCTTACCTTTAACATCAAAATGCGCGTATATCTTGAAATCTTTTCTATTGAACCTATGTACTGAACAAGTCTGCCATCTATAGCAAAGTGATAATTCCCGCATACTGTCCCATCCTTTTTTGGAAATAAAAAATCACATGCGCTGAACCTACATTTTTTTACTTGTGCATAGATACACTATGGTTTGCCAATCAAACTTATCCGGATTAACCGATAAAATCTGAGCTGTCCACTGCATAGTGATATGCAACAAATCTATTTTCCTGTTTTATCAACCAAATTTCCCTTTTTTGATCTTTTAAGATATTTTGTTCCATTTACTATGCTAGACTTGATGAAATAAGGGGTAGAACAATGACAGATGAAAATAAAGCATCGCAGTATAACAGTGACCGTTCAAGTGCTATGCTAATTGAGCAGGGTATATCTTCCATACAGAGAATAATTGCCCAGTACCCTATTGCACTCAAATTCATTTTTGATCTTATCTGCTCAAACCCTTCTGATAGCGGAATAATAAGTTACAAATATGATCCTGCGGAGCAAATCCTGCCGCAAACAGTGCAAGATACCGAAATAACACCAGAATCAGAACAGACTGCATCTGACCAAACAGAAAATGCTGAGACTTTGAATCAGTCTTTAGCCGCTCTAATTTCCTGTTATCATGCAGGAAATATATCTTCAGAGGAATTTGTAAAAGAATTTATAAAGTACAGACTTTGCTTTGATATTCTGGAAAAGACATTAAGAATGCTAATCAATGCCGATCATCACAATCAGATCCAGCTCAACCAGAAAATTTACAAAAAAATAGATGAAAGCAGGCAGATGATCATAAACGGACAGGATCAACTGATCAACCGACACAAGGCTCTCATCATGAGTTTTGTAAATACCAGAGGGAAAGCTTTAAATGACAGCGACCGTGAAGATCTGCTGCAGGAAGGATATCTCGGTCTTCTAAATGCGACAGATCGCTACAACTTCAGACTTGGCAACTGCTATATGACATTTGCCTACTACAGAGTAAGACAGAATATTGATAACTCCCTGTCACTCATCAAAAACATACGACTGCCGGTCAATATAATGTCCAAGATTTCAAGGCTTACAATCAAGGAAAAACAACTGATCCAGAAGCTCGGCCACGTTCCCACAAAGCAGCAGCTTGCAGATGAAATGAATATTTCTATCAGCACACTCAATGAACTGCAGCTTCTGAAAAAATCCGGGACGACCTCGTATGATTCTAAGATTAGAGAATATGAGGACAGTGAAAGTTACAGTGACACAATTGCCGACACAAGTCAGAAGGATGCCTGGGAAATAATTAATGAGGAGCAGAACAAACGAAAAATCGGACAACTTCTCAAAAAACTGAAACTCCAGGCTCAAAAGGTGATTGAACTGAGATTCGGGTTCAACAACTGTGAACCACATACCAGAGAGGAAATAGGAGAACTTCTAGGCATCTCCAGAGAAAGAGTCAGACAGATAGAAATTGAATCAATAAAGAGACTGATGAAAAATCCGGAAATTCAAAAAATTTTCGGTGATCAGAATACCATCCTGGGTTCAAGGGATTTTACTCCGAAATAAAAGTTGCTGACGGCGACAATGCATATAGAGAAAAGGCTAAACAAACCTGCCAAAAACTCCAAAACAAGAAAAAATATAATCTCCCCCGGACACGACGGGCGTGCAAATCTTAAAAAAGACGGTTGTAAAGAAAGACTTGCGTAAATTTTTTTAACGGCTGATAAAGGTTTATTCCATGTCAGCTTCAACAACCAAAGAATTTATGCCTAAAGCAATCGATTGACTGATAAATAGTCAATCAATAATAGACTTGCAAAATTTAATTTATTATAATAACAACGTTTTGTAAGGCCCCTTAGCTCAGTCGGTTAGAGCAGACGACTCATAATCGTTTGGTCCCCAGTTCAAGTCCGGGAGGGGCCACCACATATGTCTCACCTTTTCTTATCTCCCTGATAAATCTTTTACAGACCCGGTGTTGAAGGTTGTTTTTTTCAGGTTTGTACATCTGCAGAAAATTTGCCAGGAAAAATTCATCATACTATATCAATAGCATTGTTTAATCAGAGATAGGTACAGGTATCATAATCGCAGGAAATCCAAAGTATTATGATCTACCTGCATTTCTGAACAAAAACAGTGAAAAGACAGTGATCTTTAAAACAGACAACGAGTTGAGAGTCTCACCCAAAAGAATTGAAAAATCATAATACATACAAATAAAAAACCGGAGCTTCACACTGACGATCCGGTTTCTTTAATATGACTACACCTTTGAACTATTGATATCCTCCTCTGCCTAAAGTCAGGGGATCCATACCAGTTTCCTCTGCAAGCTGCGGTCTGCTCCCTGTAGGTTCTTTCTGATGACCGGAAGTACGGCTTGCTTCACAAGCTATACGGCTGTTTGCCGTCGTTGAGAAAGCCGAATCCTTGTTAGCAGGAAATACAACCTAATTTTATGCCGTAAAACCACGCCCTAAAGGACGTTGTTTTACGGCACGATCAGATAAATCAAGAACCGTTATAATCAGATAGTTAAAGAATCCTGCATAAACGGTGTTTTATCACTTATGCTCCTGCTGCTTCTGATTTCTGTACTGAATAGGAGTAAGCTCAAAATACTTTTTGAAAGTACGGGAAAAATGCTCAACATTAGGATATCCTACCTTTTCAGCTATACTTTCAACAGTCATATTACTGTTGCGAAGCAGTGTCTTTGCCGCTTTGAGACGGATTTCCGTTACATACTCACCGAATGTCTTACCGGATTTATCCTTGATGAATTTGGAAAGATACGGGGTGGATAGATTAAAGCTCTGAGCCATACTTTCAAGGGTTATATTCTTGAAATTAGACTGTATATAATTGATCATGCTAATCAGGCGCTCATCCTTGACCGAATTGCTCTCCTGAATAGCAGGAAGTTTGTTTACAGCAACAACAAGAGCACTGATGGAGGCTTTAATTATATCCTCATCAACTCCGGCTCCCCAGTAAACAGCGCTGTTGCATGAAATACCCACATAGGCAATAGCCTTTGAGGATGATCCATGCGACAGAGAATGCTCCTCGTACATGGTCAGTTCATAACTGATATTAAAAAACTGTTTAATGGTATTGCTTATAGCGTCAAGACGACCGTTGCCGTTTGCCTTGATTGAAGACTTGTGACCTCTTGTGTTTATAACGGATTCGGCCATTATGCCCTGCTCTGTCTGACTGAAATGACATTCAGGAATAAAGAACACTGGAGTATTCGTGATGTAATGCTCCTGAAAAATTTCATAAACATCTGACGGGGTAAGCTCTTTATGCTGCTCATCGGAGAACTGCTTTACTGCATATCCTACGTCCTCACGCATCTTTGCAGGAAGGGATATGGAATAGTGCCTTGAAAGAATATAGGCAACACCGCCCTTTCCTGACTGACTGTTGATTCTTATTACATCTGAATCATATGTTCTGCCTACATCCTCCGGATCAATAGGCAGATACGGAACAGTCCACTTGCTGAGCTGCTTTTCCTGTCTGTAAAGCATTCCCTTTGCTATAGCATCCTGATGCGAACCAGAAAAAGCACTGAACACAAGATCACCTGCGTAAGGCTGCCGCTCATGAACACGCATCTGGGTAAGTCTTTCATACACCGCCCTGATCTGAGGCATATTGCTGAAATCGAGCCCCGAATCGATTCCATAAGCATACATATTCATGGCAAGAGTAATAATATCAACATTGCCGGTACGCTCGCCGTTACCGAAAAGAGTTCCTTCAACCCTGTCAGCACCGGCCAGCAGACCAAGTTCCGCATCACTTACACCGCAGCCGCGATCATTATGAGGATGAAGACTGATGTATACATTATTTCTGTAATGCAGATTTTTGCTGAGATACTCAATCTGGGATGCAAAAACATGAGGCATTGCAGTTTCAACTGTAGCAGGGATATTAATAATTGCTTTTTTATCCTCGGAAGGAGTCCACACGTCAAGCACGGCATTGCAGACTTCAAGTGCATACTCAACCTCAGTTCCGTGAAAACTTTCGGGACTGTATTCAAAAAGAAAATTACCGTCAGTATTGGAAGCAAGATCCTTGAGCAGTTTTGCTCCAGATACGGCGAGTTTCTTTATCTCTTCCTTATCTTTTCTGAACACCTGCTCACGCTGTGCGACAGATGTAGAATTATACAGATGCACAATAGCGCGGGGAGCTCCTTTAATCGCTTCAAATGTTCTACGGATAATATGCTCTCTTGCCTGGGTAAGCACCTGAATAGTCACATCATCAGGAATCATATTGCGTTCAATCAGCGCACGTGCTAAATCAAACTCAGTTTCGGAAGCTGCCGGAAATCCGATCTCAATTTCCTTGAAACCGATATCAACAAGCATCTTGAAAAATTCCAGTTTTTCCTCAAGACTCATAGGTTCAATCAATGCCTGATTGCCGTCTCTTAAATCCACAGAGCACCAGATTGGGGGATTGGCAATATAATCCTTGTGAACCCAGTCAGTACACTGAACAGGAGGAAGAAAATACTGTCTCTGATATTTTTCAACGTTTTTCATAGCAGTTCCCATTAAAATAAATCAAACTATATGATGTATTTTATTGCATACTCTGAATATTGTTAATGATTATTTTTAATCAATTTTATTGATATTTATTAATATTTTACAAAAAATATGGCAATTTCTTAAATTCTGACAGGAGAAAAAACAACTCATATCCGTGTCAGGGAAAATCCACGTGTCACAGGGACTTATTCAGTAAACTTTTTGATCGTTCCTGCATACCGGTTGATAAACTGCTGCCATGGCCTTATCTTCCGTATCGGTTTACTCAAATGCTCACTGCGGGCACAAAAAAAGCGGACTGTAATAAAAACAATCCGCATAAACCGGTACGTTCAGTATGTGAAAAATCAGAACAAACGCACTGTTTCCTCTATATGACAGTGTTCCTATCTATCCTGCGGCTTCATAGCAGGAAAGAGAATAACATCCCTGATTGTATGAGTGTTGGTCAGAAGCATAACAAGGCGATCTATTCCTATACCTTCTCCTGCGGTTGGAGGAAGACCGTACTCAAGAGCAGTCACATAATCTGCATCATAATACATTGCTTCGTCATCTCCGGCCTCCTTTTGAGCAACCTGGGCACGGAATCTGGCAGCCTGATCATCTGCGTCATTTAACTCAGAAAATCCGTTGCCGAGTTCACGACCTGCTATGAAGAATTCAAAACGATCAGTAAATTCGGTCTTTACGTCATTTCTTCTGGCGAGAGGCGAAACAGCGGCAGGGTACTCGGTAATGAATGTCGGCTGTATCAGATGAGATTCAGCAGTCTCCTCAAAAATAGCCGAATAAATATGACCAAGCTCCCAGCTGTCCATAATCTCGATATGAAGTCTCTTGGCCACAGCCTTGGCTCTTTCAAGATCGCACAAATCCTCTTCTGTTACACCCGGTGCATACTTGAGGATAGCTTCCTTCATAGTCATTTTTTCAAACGGCTTGGAAAAATCTATTTCAAAACCCTCTTCCCCCGGCTTCGCATACGTAAACCGGCTTGTTCCGAGCACATCAAGGGCAATATACTTGAACATATCCTCCGTAAGAGCAATAAGATCATGATAGTCGGCATACGCCATATAAAACTCTATCATGGTAAACTCAGGATTATGCCTTACATCTATACCCTCATTGCGAAAGTTTCGATTCAGTTCAAAAACACGCTCAAATCCGCCCACAACCAGACGCTTGAGATAAAGTTCTGGAGCAATACGCATATACATGTCGATATCAAGGGCATTATGATGAGTAATAAACGGACGAGCACTGGCACCGCCTGGAATCGACTGCATCATAGGAGTCTCAACCTCCATAAAGCGATGCTCATTCAGATAGCGGCGAATAGCCTGAATAACCTTTGATCTGATCATAAAGGTTTTTCTTGAATCCTCGTTGGCAATCAGATCCAGATAACGCTGGCGGCACCTTGTTTCCTGATCTGAAAGACCTTTAAACTTTTCAGGAAGCGGACGCAGAGATTTGGTAAGAAGTCTGAGTTTCTCGGCATGAACGGTAAGTTCTCCGGTCTTGGTCTTGAAAACATAGCCTTCGATACCAAGAATATCGCCAAGATCCCACTTTTTGAATTCATTGTTGTAGAAACCTTCAGGGAAACTGTCACGAGTTACATAAATCTGTATTCTGCCGCCCATATCCTGAATTGTTGCAAATGAGGCCTTGCCCATAATGCGACGCGTCATCATACGACCTGCGATCTTAACCTGAGGTTTGGCTTCCGCTAGTTCCTCTGCAGACTTGCCGTCATAAAGTTCGTGAAGTTCATCCGAAATGGCATCTCTTCTGAAATCATTAGGAAAAGCAATACCTGCCGCTCTGATTGCATCAAGCTTTTCTCTTCTCTGCCTCATTTCATTGTTGAGATTAAGTTCGGCATTCTCTGTAGTAGTATTTTGTTCTTGCTCGCTCATTATTTTATATACCCTAAACTTTCGTTTCTATAACCCCATCTTGAGGCTTGCTTCAATAAATTCATCCAAATCACCATTGAGAACAGCCTGAGTGTCTCTGTTTTCAACAGATGTTCTCAAATCCTTTATTCTCGCATCATCAAGTACATATGATCTAATCTGACTGCCCCAGCCGATATCTGATTTACTGTCTTCCAAAGCCTGCTTTTCGGAATTTCTTTTTCTAAGTTCCAGTTCATACAGTTTTGCCTTCAACTGCTTCATAGCCTGATCACGATTAGCAAACTGTGATCTTTCATTCTGACAGGTTACAACAGTATTCGTCGGAAGATGTGTAATACGAACGGCTGACTCGGTCTTGTTGATATGCTGACCGCCTGCACCGGATGAACGATATACGTCAACCCTTAAATCTGCCGGATTGATTTCAATTTCAATACTGTCATCCACCTCAGGATAGACAAACGCCGAGCAGAATGACGTATGACGCCGGTTTCCCGAATCAAACGGTGATTTTCTCACAAGTCTGTGAACGCCGGTTTCGGTTCTGAGCCAGCCATATGCATACGGGCCTGAAAATTTAATTGTTGCAGATTTAATACCGGCAACATCACCCTCGGACAATTCTGTAACCTCATGGGTAAATCCGTGTGAATCACTCCATTTGAGATACATTCTCATCACCATTTCAGCCCAGTCCTGAGCCTCCGTACCGCCGGAACCAGACTGAATATCCATATAACAATCAGACGCATCGTGAGGTCCGGAAAACATCCTGGCAAATTCCAGTTCTGACAGAGATTTCTCCATCTTTGCCAGTTCACCCTCAGCTTCTGAGAGGTAACTTTCATCCTTTTCTTCATTGAACATGGAGAAATACATTTCCACATCTTCAGCAGAACTTTCCAACCGATCAACAGTGTTAACAACACCCTCAAGCGAAGCTTTCTCCTTTCCCAGTTTCTGCGCCTTTTCCTGATCATTCCAGACTTCCGGCTGTTCCAGTTCAGCCACTACCTCCTCAAGACGTTCCTTCTTATCATTGTATGCAAGGAAACTTTTCATTGAAGATGTCCGTTCCTTCAGTTCATCCAGCTTTGCTATTAAAGGATTAAGTTCAATCATCTCTTTTCCACAAATAAACAATTTTGGGCATTGTATCACAAAATATGATAACTCTACATTACTAAAGTCAGCACTGTTCCGTTTTAAGCGCAGGTATAAACAGGATAAAAATCAATGAAAAGGTAAAGATACCAGAGACAAATCTTGGTGGCTATCCGGCACGGCAGTCAGTGTTCCGCATATAATCCGGGCTTACGAACTGTTTGAATTTCAATAGTATGTGAACAGAGACAGAGCCCGGCGCATCATGAAATTTGTTTTAAACCTCACAGAGCACCAGACAGTCTTTTCAGACAGCGTTATTCAACAAAATCCATATTTTCGACAATGAGCTGCAAATAGAAATTATCCTTCCAGTTATTGAGCTCCGGTCTGTAGCAGAGTCTTACCATGCGATGCCATAAATCCATATTAATCATCTCCTCCGGTATATTGAACAGCATGGCACAAAACTCATAGTGAGATCCCCGCAATGAAACAGCAAGTCTGAGATGCCGGTTTTCATTCAAAAATTTAAACTTCTGAATAATAAATTCACCTTCAAAAACAGGATATTCAAAATTGCTGCCCCACGGTCCTAAAGATTTTATGGTTCTTACAAAATCAACCGTCAGGTGATCTGCAGGAAGAGAACCGTCGGTATAAACAATCCTCTCTGAATTCTCACTGCCGATAACCATTGAAACCTCGTTCCTGAAGATTTCAGTAAATTCACAAAGACGGTCACTTTTTATAGTGAGACCCGCCGCCATCGCATGTCCGCCGAATCTGACTATAAGATCAGGATGACTCTTCAGCATGCTTTCCAGTACAAGCTTCAGATTCAAGCCGGCAACAGAACGAGCCGATCCCTTAAGTTCACCGTCGGTTGAGGGAGCGAAAACAACAATCGGACGGGAATACAGCTCCTTTAATCTGGAGGCTACTATTCCCACAATACCCTGATGGTAGGAGGGATCAAAAAGTACAATGGAATTAAACTGTTCAAGATTGTTGTGCATTATGGTATCTATTGCCGTGACTCGCATCTGGTTCTCCATCTCCCGTCTGCGACGGTTAACATTCTGAAGTTCATCAACAATACTGTTTATCTGAACCGGATCATCAGACAGAAGACACTCTACACTGAGAGACATATTATCAATACGTCCCACTGCATTAAGCAGCGGAGCAATCAGATGACATATATCAGACTCTGAAGCCTGAGCTGGATTTCTTGAGGATCTGAACAGAATAATCGGAAAACACGGATTACCCGTGCCCCGTCTGATCTGCTCGATGCCATGTTTTATCATTATGCGGTTGTTGCAGTCAAAGTTAACAACATCGGCAATGGATCCTACAGCTACCAGATCCAGATACGATGACATATTCGGGACCATTAAACCGGTCGCTTCAAACCAACCCTTTTGTATAAGAAAAGCCCTCAGTGCCGCCATCACGTAAAAAATAACTCCGACACCGGCAAGTGTTTTTGATGGAAAACCGCATCCCTCCTGATTTGGATTGACAATGACATCAGCATCAGGAAGTTCTTCCGATGATAAATGATGATCCGTAATCAGCAGTCTGATCCCAAGTTCCGACGCCCTTCTGGCACCGTCAAAGCTGGTTATCCCGTTATCTACTGTAATTATGAGCTGCGCATTGAACTGCTGATGCACAATATCAACAATTTCAGCAGACAATCCATACCCCATGGTAAAACGATCCGGAATGAAATACCTTACATTACCGTATCCGAACCGCTTCAGAACTCTGACGGCAAGAGCCGTGCTGGTTGCACCGTCAACATCGTAATCACCAACAATAACTATGTTCAGTCTGCGAATCAGAGAATCATAAAGAAGGATACACGCGTCGTTGATTCCCTTCATTGATGAATAATGAATCATAGACCTGAGCGAGAGATTTAATTCACTGCATGAATCAACTCCCCGAGCCAGAACAACTGCACGCAGATAAGGATCTGTCACCTCCGGGATCTGGCCGTGATCATCGAAACTGCGCTGCACTATTTTTGAGTATAATTCAACCATGAGCAGAATTTCAGCAGTAATTCTTAACCAGAATGACTATCCAGGAAGCAAGGGTAACCATAAGCATTATAAAAACAGCTGCCGAACCCATATCCTTGGCTCTTCCGGACAGTTCATTCCACTCATCGCCAAATCTGTCAACCACAGCTTCTATCGCGGAATTAAGAATCTCAACAGTCATAACAAGCCATGGAAAAACCGCAAGCAGAAAACGATCAAGCAAAGGTAAATCGGGAAGCAGCACTGCAAGCAGCGTCAGAATAAACGTTGCTATCAGCTCCTGTCTGAACGCAGCCTCATTTTTCCACGCTGCTCTGAATCCCTGCATACTGTATTTTCCAGCATAAACTATTCTTTTTATTCCTGTATTTCCCGTCTTAGCCATAACTCACCTTTTTTACACTCATTCGGAAATTTTATCAGAGATTCGAAAATATTACTTCATCAAGAGGATGAATGATTCTCCAAAAAATCAAAAACAGTTCATAAATAAAACTCTATGTATATTTTACAGTCATCCCGCATCCTGCTTCCATCAAACATTCTGCTGAAAGATACAGTAAAAAAGTACGGAATAAGACTGTCGGCCGCATAGCATGACGCAGTCTGTATTTCTGCTCCTGATAATAAGCTAACCTTTTGGTTTACGTTCTCCGAAGAGGACTGAAACTGCAGTCACACGGCAGCGGTAAACAAGTCTGTCGGACTGGAAACCAGGCTCTTTTCACAGGAATTCCATGATGTTGCAAAAACATATTTTAATGAAAGGGAATATGGAATTCCAAAATGCACATAATCAAAAATTTTAGATAGAAACATATTCCCCATAATCAAAAATCAAGATATAAAGACATACATATTTGTGACAGCCCAGGAAATCAGAACTATCTTGAAAAGAAAATTTTTAGCAAATTGATGAAAGGAAAAATCGGGATCAGGTAATAAAACCGGTAACAGAGGAATTTCCGGACAGATATATGAATCACACATTCTTCCGTTTTTTGCAATGAAGGAATGTAGAAGTGCTTTTAATATAAGTTTTAACAATTCTACGGGCTATAACCTCCATTTTTCAATATTGTTTACTGTCTTTTAAAATGATTTTCTTGAAAAATGCAACATAAAAAATAATCATTTTTCCTTTGTTTATGATGCATTATTTATGCGTCTTTGTTAAAATGTGCCCGTTATCACAAATTTAACTTCCGCGAGTCAGCATGACCTCATCATTTCTAATCCGTATCGGACTGGTTCTTATTCCAGTAGCACTGATTCCATTCTCGCTTCTCTTCAGTGTTATGTTCGGAACAGCCGGTTACGTCACCGGAATCACGAGTTTCATTGCAGGAAGTATTCCGGTTCTGTTTGCCGTGGCCGCATCCATGACAGAGCCTAATAATTCAAGAAGCTGGCAGATTGTAAGCACTGTCATTGTGTTCTTTTTTTTGAAATTTGCACTTAACATGTTTGCTCCTGACATTCAGGACAAGGATATGATATCAGCATTTACCAGTGCAATTATAACGGCAACGTTTTCCTCTCATATAACAGCCAACACCCTTCATCTCAAACGATATCTTCAGTCTCGTTTTTTAAATTTCGGAATTCTTCTTATATGCAGTGCCGTAGCGGTAACACTTATCTACTGCATTCATGCCGTGCTGATCAAACTGTACAGCGGACATGAAAGTTCCAACCTCATAATGAATTTTCCTGTATTCATCAGAGTCTTTCTGTCAACTGCCACATACCAGTTCTTTGCACCGTTCGGGGCCGGTGACGTAGCAATGGACTACATAGCGGCGGATCCGGATCTAAACTACATAACCAATATCAAAGATCGTCTGTTTATATTCCAGTACGGTTGCATTGCCCTGTTCATTCCTGTGATGCTTACAGCTTTATACTTAAGAATTGGAGCAAACAGAAGACTTCCTGTTATATTTTTAATATTTATAGCTGCTGTCACAAGTTTCTTTCCGCACAAAGAGTACTTTGTCCTGCTTACTATACTGTGGCTCTGGCCGGGCCTTTTTACCTTCCATATAGTCCTTTCTTCAGTACTGATGATTCTATGCCTTTATCTTCCGGAAATAGCAATCAGCAGCACGGGTTCGGACAGTATGTCCATAATCAATCCCCTGGCTCTAATCGGCACTGACAATAATTCAAATATAGCGTTCCTGCTGACCGGTGCCGGATGTTATTTTTTCCTTACCCTTTATCTTCTCAGTTACGTCAAGGTCAGTTCACTCACGTGGAAAATCAAAAAGCGCAAAAGCGTGAGGATCCGTTTAATCAGTGATCGCAAAGACTCCAAGGATCTCAGTCTGCTTGCAATAAGAACAATGAAAATGGCCGGAGGCATAGATAATCTGAAATGGGTTAAAAATACAAGGAATCTGCTGAAAATTGCTTTTCTGGATATCGACAAGGTAAATGTCGATGCCGTCAAAGGAATGGGAATCGACAGCCGCATAGATTCCAGCGAAAAAGTTATCTATATTTATGCAGGAAGTGCAGGAACTGCTGAAAAAATAGCAAATAAAATTATCATATTTGCTCAAAGGGAATTTTCAGATCTGACCAAATATCAGGAGGTGGAGAAGAATGCCATGGATTCAAATTAAAGTTACCGTAGATGAAACAAAGGTAAAGAAAATCTCATCAATGCTTCAAGGAAGCGGAGCTCAGGCGGTAACCTACATGGATGCTCAGGATATACCAATTTACGAACCTCCTATAGGAAGTACAAAACTCTGGAAAAACACTGTGGTCACCGGGCTGTATGAAGCAGATACAGATCCGTTTAAAATTGTACGATTTATCGAAAAAGTCATGGGTGATCAGGCTGTGTGTAAAGTGGAACAGCTTGAAGACAAGGACTGGGTAAGAGAATGGATGGAACATTTCCACCCTATGAAATTCGGAAAGCGTCTGTGGATCTGTCCGAGCTGGTGTGAGATTCCGGAGCCGGAGGCAGTGAATGTAATGCTCGACCCGGGTCTTGCTTTCGGTACAGGTACACATCCGACAACAGCAATGTGCCTTGAATTTCTTGACGGTTCAGATTTAAAAGGCCGCTCTGTTATAGATTATGGCTGCGGTTCAGGCATTCTGGCGGTAGCCGCATTAAAACTCGGGGCAGAAAGTGTTGTAGGTATTGATATAGATCCCCAGGCTGTCCAGGCTACCGGCGACAATGCCAGAAGGAACGGCGTCGAAGGCCGGATCGAAGTGTATCTTCCCGAAAACAGACCTGAAAAACTCGAAGCCGACATACTCGTGGCAAATATTCTCGCCGGTCCGCTCAGAGAACTGGCATCCGATATTGCCCGGCTTGTAAAAAAAGGAGGTCGACTGGCACTTTCCGGCATTCTTGAAACCCAGGCGGAAGAAATATCCAAAGTTTACTCACAGTGGTTTGATATGGATGAAGTGTGCAGTAAGGATGAATGGAGCAGAATTTCAGGTACAAAAAAATAGGATCCGTCATTTTTTTATTTAGAGATATTCATCAAAAATAAAAATCTGAATTTGTAACAAGTTTAAGATTTTTATTTATTATATAGTGACGATTATCACATTTTTCTGTATAATAAAACCACAAACAGATGTTAACTAACTATTAGAAATTACAACGAAAAGGTTAAAGAAAATGTTAGAACAGAAAAGCACAGCCGCTAACTTATCTACGACTACAATCAGTGCACAGACCCATGAACCTACAAAAATGCCGTTGCGCAATTCGGTGGAACTGGCAATAAGAAATTTCCTGAATCAAGTTCCAAGTGAGCAGAAACTTGATGATTTATACAATCTCGTTATGACAGAGGTCGAGGCTCCGTTTTTTGATGTTGTTATGCAGTACTCCAGAGGAAACCAGACCAAGGCTGCACGTATAATGGGTATCAACCGTGGTACTCTACGCAAGAAACTGAAGCAGTATGATCTTAACTAAAAGTTATTATATTGACTTTTTTGCTGTAAGAATTTCCTGCTTTATGCAGGAAATTTTCTCTTTTCGGTACATAAATCTTAATGAAAAATTATTAAGCAGAAGTTCCAGACACCGTAAAAAATGATTTAATGTGCTACTGACAGACACTTATCAATTTTCCGAAAATAATTTCTGATTCTCAAACCATTCTCTTTCCTTGAACAGAACTCCCGGGGTTCATCTCCCGTAAATAGACCTAAATCAACTCTTAAGTTAAATTATAACCCTGTATAATTCAAAAAATCCGGAAATAATGACATAATACAAAAGCTATTAAGGCAATCAGATTTTCTGGCACTGTGAAAAAATTTTACAAAGGTATGACAGATGAAAGAGTTTGGAGAAGAAACCGCAGGAAATAATTCAGATATCGAGCAAAATACAGGCTCCATCACCGATGCTGATATTAACGTTGAAATAACTATTACAAATTCACCTTTTATCAATCTTGCACTTTATCAGAAGAATTTTCAGCCGATTACGGATATAACATTCACGAGCACCAGAAATGATCTTGAAGACATAACTATAACAGTGTCAAACCACCTCAACGTCTTCACTCCTCTTAAACTCAAAGCTGATCTGCTTCAAAAGAATGAAACCATATCCATATCCAACAACCTGAAAAAACTCGTCCTTAATCCTGCAGTCTTTGCGGAACTGACAGAAAATCTTAAATCGTCAATTGATGTTGAAATTTTCGACAGCAGGAACCGATCCATTTCAAAAAAATCACAACCGGTTGAAATTACCGCTTTCAATCAATGGACGGGAGATCCTGAACTTCTCGCCTCATTCATAACACCAAATTCACCGGCAGTTCCGGCGATAATAACGAAAGCAGAAGAGAAACTTCGCACGCTCGTAGCAAATTCCGATAATGATATAAAATCCGTTTTTTCAACAACAAGGGGATTTTTAGGTTATCGTGAAGATGAACAGTACGCGGTTCTTGAAGCAGAAGCTCTTTATCTTACCCTGCTTGAGCTTAATATATCCTATCGTCTTCCGCCAGCTTCATTCTTTACGGCACAAAGAATAAGAATCTTCAACATGGTGATACAGGAAAAGACGGGAACATGTCTTGATACCTCCTGTTTCTATGCTGCTCTGCTCGAAGCGGTTGGACTTTACCCGGTACTGTGCGTATTCGAGGATCATGCATTTACAGGTGTTATTCTGTCAGAGGAAACAGATTTAATAGACACGGTTACCTTTGAACGCTCCGAAATATTCAGGGCTATAGAAATGCAGAAGATCCTTCCGGTTGAAACAACATGCATCACCGAGGAGGGAATAAATTTCAGCAAGGCGGTTAATTCAGCCAAGCAGATATTTTCTGATTCAAAATTCAAATACTGCGTAAACATTAAAGCCTGCAGGCAGCACCATATCAAACCGCTGCCAACAATTTCAAAAGACCAGGGGGGATCTCTTGTTCTTAATGATGATCCCCGCTTTACAAATAATATCAATCTTGAATCAAGCAGCATCCAGATAAGAAAAAAAACGTCAGATCTGAGCATCCATGAAAAATTAACAAAAGAAGAACAGTGGGAAAACAAACTTCTTGATCTGACCACCAGAAACCGTCTTCTTAATATGAGAACAGCATCCGGGACTGTTCTAAGAATTCTGAATGACAAGCCGGAACACCTGGAGGATACTCTCCGAAAATATGAAGATAAATATTTCAGACTGGTGGAATGCAATTTGGATGAGAGTCTGATAAAGGACGGATTCAACTCAGAAACAATGGAACTATCAGGAAATCTTCAGTCTCTGACATCAGAATTTCTTGACGGTAACAAGGCTCTTTACGTACTTAATAAAACAGGCCGTCAGCTTCCGCAGCTTCTGAAAAAAATAGCATCCGATGCAAAGACGTCATACGATGAAAACGGTGCCAATTCTCTGTTTATTTCACTCTACAGCGTGCTGTGGTCTGACGATACCTACGGCAAAAAACAGAAAGAGGCACCTCTTCTGCTGTTGCCGGTGGATATAAAACGTGACCTGAGAAATGACGTGTACTCAATCAAAGTCAGAGACGAAGAGGCTGTACTAAACTATTCACTGGTGGAAATGATGCGGCAGCTGTTCGGAATAAATCTTAATCTCGATAAACTGCCTAATGACGATTACGGCGTAGATGTCGTCGCCATTAAAGATACCTTTCAGAAAGTACTTCCTCAGGACTGGAAAATTCTTAAAACTGTATGTCTTGGAAACTTTTCCTTCAGAAAATTCGTGATGTGGCAGGACCTGGCGCATAACCGCTGTCTTCTTAAAAGCAACAGTCCCGTATACAATGCACTTCAGGCTGGAAAGTTTACTGAAATCGATAAATTCGGCGATACTGAAACTCCCCGAACTGTAGATGAACGGATCCTGTTTGGAGATCTGTGCCAGCCGGTACAACTTGATTCAAGTCAGCTGGATGCTCTTAAAGCAGCAGACAGCGGTAAAAGCTTTGTTCTTCAGGGTCCTCCGGGTACAGGAAAGTCACAGACCATAACAAGCATAATAGCTTCAGCGCTGAATAAAAATAAAAAAGTTCTCTTTGTCGCCGCCAAAATGGCTGCTCTTGAAGTAGTTCAGGACCGGCTTGGCAAACTCGGTCTGGCACCTTACTGTTTGGAGCTTCACTCAAATCTGCTTACAAAATCCAAGTTTCTTGAAAAGCTGGAGATCAAAGCACCGGAAAAAGAAAATGAAAATCCTTCAGCGGAATATACCGTGATAAAGGACAGACTTAACACCCTGCGCGATGAACTCAACCGCCAGGTTGCAGCTCTGCACTCACCTGTAATCATGGATATGTCTGTTTACAAGGCAATGTGCAGACTCTCGCACCTGAAAATCAGTACAGTATCACTCCTTTCCGAAAATGAAATCAAACAGATAAATCATAAACAAATCGATGATGCCGATACAGCCTTAAGAGAAATCGGAATTCTTACCAAAGATCGAAAACTGTCTGAATATACATATTACGGGAGTTCTCTGACATCCGTTCCGCAAACTTCAATCAGTGTAGACAGTACCGAGTACAGCAGAATCAGTAAAGAGCTGATAAAATGTTCAGATCTGCTTTCGGAGTTTATGAAAACCGACCAGAAAGAAATGACATGGGAAAGGCTGAAGAATGTAATAGAATCCGCATGTGATCTGACTTCTGATTCAAATATAAACTGCAGTCTGATCACCGTTTCCGACTGGAATAATTTTGTAAAAATGGCAGACAGAGCTTTACAGCTGTCATCATCCGTTCATGAAGCCATGAAGACATTAGGATCTAACGGAGAGGACATTTTTCAACTGAATATAAGGAATGAAATTAAGCAGTGGAAACTTGATGAAACTAAATTTATTCTATTGCGCTTGTTCTGTCACTCCAGATCAATACAAAAACTAAAAAAAGCTCTCGGTGTTGAAATCAAGATTGATTCATCAACATATCCCGGTATTATGGAAACCGGCCTGAAGGTAATCGGGTGGCGCGAAGAACTGAAGGAGCTGTCGTTATACCTTGAAACCATTGATCATAATCTTACTCAGAAGATCATAAAGACTCCAGCCGAAGCTTTAAAAATTGTTGATATTCTAAAAGTTGCACACTCCGCTGTCAGTTCAAATCTATCTTCTTCTGATAAAAAGAAAATTTTCTCTGCCATTAAACTGAATGATGTCGAAGATATCAGAAGCAGATTCGAAGAAATAGCAGCCTTCAAAGATGTTATGCGTAAATTCGAGAATTATTCCGGAAAAATAATTGCCTGGAGTGGAATTCAAAAAGAATATATTCCAACACACATAACAGATCTTATAAGCAAAACAGAGGACTGGCTGGAGAAAAAAGATGAAATTCAGCCGTGGATAGAAATAAACCTGCGGCTTGAAATATTGAAAGTTTCCGGTTTTAATGTCATAGCAGATGATCTCATGCACATCAGACTGACAAATTATCCAGACGGATATGTTTCTGCCGTGTATGCCAAATCACTTATTGAGTGGCAGTTCTCACAGAACCAGACCCTAGCCTCATTCAATAAAGAAATATTTGAAGACAAAATTAAACGATTTGTTTCTCAGACAGGAAATTTCAATCAACTCTCCAGGGATCTACTGAAGGAGAATCTGCGCAAAGAGAAAGCAGAAATTGCAAACGATCCTTCATTGAAAGATGAAATTATCTTCTTTGAAAAAGCAAAGAAAAGCCGTGGACGCAATATATCCATAAGGCAGATTTTCAGCAATATGCCTAATCTTATGCCAAAAATCGCACCATGTATGCTCATGAGTCCGATTTCCGTTGCTCAGTACCTGTCTCCAGACAAATATAAATTTGATCTGATAATTTTCGATGAAGCCTCCCAGCTTCCGACTTCTGAAGCGGTTGGAGCAATAGGACGCGGCACACAGGTCATTATAGTCGGGGATCCAAAACAGATGCCTCCTACAGAATTCTTTGAAGCAAAGCGTGAGGAGGATGAGGATACAGCAGATTTGGAGAGTGTGCTCGACGACTGCATAGCTCTTGGTATGCCGATGAAGACTCTTTCCTGGCACTACAGATCAAGACATGAAAGTCTCATAGCCTTCAGCAATACTATGTATTACGACGGAGGGCTCTACACATTCCCGTCTCCTGATGATATGAATTCAAAGATAACATATCGCTACGTAAACGGAAGATATGATAGAGGAGGAACCGGAACTAACAAGGATGAAAGCCGTGAAGTCATTTCATACATCAAGCAATTCCTTGAAGATCCAAAAAACGAGAATATCAGTATAGGTGTAGTAACCTTCAACAGCAAACAGCAGAATCAGATAGAAGATGATCTTACAAATCTATTCAGAAGCAATCCGCAGCTCGAAGCTGAAGCGGAGAAAAAGAAAGAACCTATATTTATAAAAAATCTTGAAAATGTGCAGGGAGATGAAAGGGATATCATTATATTTTCCGTAGGCTTTGGTAAGGACAAATTCGGAAAGATATCCATGAACTTCGGTCCTCTAAACAGAGAGGGAGGAGAAAGAAGACTGAATGTGGCACTGACAAGAGCAAAAAGAGAAATGATTATATTCACATCTCTGGAATATGAAGACGGAAGAATAACAGCTTCAACGGCCAAGGGAGTATCCGGTCTGTTTGATTTTCTGAAATATGCCCGCCAGGGAAAAATAAACAGTGCGACGCAGCTTGACAGCAAAAAGATGGAAAAAGACTATCTTATATCAGAACTTGCCGCAGAACTGAAAAAACACGGATATGAAACAAATTCCGGCCTTGGCAGTTCTGATTTCAGAATCGATCTGGCAGTAAAAGATCCTGAAGATCCTGAGAAATACATTGCTGGAATAATGGCTGATGGTATTGTTTACAAAAATACCCCTTGTGCCGTTGACAGATTTGTAGGTCAGCCAGGAATACTGAAGGATCTGGGGTGGAAAATCATTCGTTTCTGGACATCAGAATGGAAAAAGAATCCTCAGGCTGCAGTGAAAAGTATAATCGAAGCGCTGCAAAAATAAATTCCAGAAATCTCCATAAAGAGCCAGAAGTATCAACTCATTGGCAAGGATCTTATCTGCGCGCTTTGCTGAGGGTTGTGTTAACGAATAGTGTAGAAACACTACACTAAGCATTTTTTTGTATAAAGTCTAACACGTAACGACTAACTGCCATCTTTCAATAATGAAAAAGTTTATAGACATACATTAAGAAGCATAGAAGATCGAGCGCAGAAATAAGAAAGGGAGAAGATATAAAACTATCTTCTCCCGGAAAGGGTGCCTGACAATTACCTACTCTGACATGGCGAGAAGCCACACGACCATCGGCGCAACGACATTTCACTTCTGTGTTCGGAATGGGAACAGGTGGTACTGACGCG
>JAEEOK010000024.1 GCA_016284235.1 Succinivibrionaceae bacterium | reverse complement strand
CTAATTTCATATTTTATAAGGATAAACTACCTCTTTAAATATCCTCACAGTTCTTAATCTCTTTAAATATCCTCACAGTTCTTAATTTAGGAGCTGTCTAAGATTTAACCATCCAACTAAAATTTATGGAGAGCTTTTTTTTTTCATTTTAAAATTAATTTTTAAAATGGGAACCACATTTTTTTATTCTCAAGATGAAATGGAAAAAGATCTACCAGGAACATGGGCAATCACAATTCCCAACTTGTTTTTGTAAAGAGCCTTAAAAGATTATCTGAATAAATATAATTTAAACGGTGGTTTTATAAGGAAAAATCAGTCTGGAACATTATGTATTGCTCAAAATGATTATACAGAAGATATGAGTGGAAATGTATGGATTGATTTATCTCAAGTATGGTAAAAATTCTTTGATAAAATTTAACATCCTCTCAAATCTTGAAACATGACATCAAATATGGAACATCAAAATTTGAGAGGATTTTTTATGTCATAGATACCATGTTCACTTTTCGGTATCAACACTTTTCCTGAACAGAGCCTATTTTTATGCGCTTTATTCATATTGGCGGCAGTTTTTCTTCATCTGGTAAGAGATGAAGAGCACACCTTAAAATTTTCCAGACTGTTAGATACTGTGAATTTGTTGAAATCAGCTGGATCAGGAGCAAATATGTCCACATCAGTTCTTCCGTAAATACGAGGACTGCATGACGGTTTTGCATGGCGTAAGAAATTCACATCGCAGTTTAAAATAGGTTCATCTTCTGGAATGGGGAGCGTCTTTCAATGAGTTCATGCTTCTGACTGATGCTAATGACTGTATCGTATATTCAAGTTCGTCGCGGTAAAGGTTCTTTACGGGACAGTGTGCCGGTTGTTATACATACAGGATGATGATTTAACAGTTTTGAATTTATTTTGCTAAAAGATTTTTTATCCCTGCGGTTTTGCATTTATGTTTTGATTGAGATCAAATATGGATTGCGCTGTTCCGGCTGTTTTCATGATGAATGCTGAACAGATTATGCAAGGATAAGAGCCTTTCTGACAGCATGCCGGTGCACATAACAGGTTGTAAGTGCTGATAATTTCTTGATCTTGGTAGGATTGTGAACCGGCTTTGTTGATATTCTTTTTCTTTGTTTGCTATACTGACTCAGTTAATAGCGTATATAGGGCGTATAAATGTTGCCAGCCGTGTCGTCTGAGGATTAGAAAATTGGCTTCGGTTATTTCGGATATCCTGTCCAAGTATTATAAGAATTTCGTTGCCGCCGGTAGCGGTGACTGTTATTTTTTGACCGTTGATGACCAGTCAGCCTTTACCAATTGTGCAGATTCTTTCTGTTCAGAAAACAATTTTGCGCATGTTGTCCGTCTTCAGCTTACTCCTGATGATTCTAAAGATCCTCTTAACATGATTTCGACCATGTTCATGGCTCTTGCCAGGGAAGTAAACCCTAATCATCCCGAGGTTGTAATCAGTAATCTGGCTTTGATGAATCCCGACCGAAAACCCATAGTAGATTTTATAATTACCGGCAAATCGCCAGATCTTGAATTTCCGCTTCCGGATGATCTGACATATCTAGGTCAGTTATACACCCGTATTTTCACGGAGTTCTTTAATGAACTGACCAAGGGCTCCGAACCTTTTTTGATTTTTGTGGCTAATTTCCAGTATGCCACGCAGGCTATACTTCAGTTTTTTACGAGTTTTGCACACCAGAAAAAACATTCCGGCCATTTTCTCATTTTCTGCTCGTTTGTCACAGTGGAAAGAGGTCAGCATACGGATGTAGATGACTGCTGGGCAAAATGGATGTGGGATATGGAGTGCCGTGGCAAAATAGTTCATGTCCGCAACCGGCTCAACCGTACCACCAAAATTCACTGGCCGTCACCTTCGGGAGAATATCCTGGACTCGGGATAAATGAGCGTCTTGATCTGGCTCAGCATCTTATAAATCTTTTGTGTTTCAGAGAGGCCAACGAGGTTCTTACGACGCTGTATTCGAAATCATATCAGACAATGTCCCCCCAGCTTAAGATACGGCTTGTCATTCTGCTGGGCAGAACTCAGCTTTTTTCGGGAATGCACGAGGATGCTCTTGTAACCTTTGACCGCCTTAATGATCTCGGACAGTCTCATAATGACGAGAATACGCTGTGTCTGTCCAATCTTGAGCTTGCGTATACAAATATTTTCCGCGGAGATTTCAAATCCGCCAACCGTTATATAACCTACAGCCTCAAATATGCTCAGAATATAGCTACCGGACCGCTTGCCTTAAGGACCAGATTTTGTGAGTTTTTCATCTGTGATGCGGCCGCAGTTGCATTTCCGTTCCATCGCATCAAGATGCTGATTGATGATTTAAAGGTTGAGGGAATGTTTAGGGAAATGGTTTATGTAATGGCCAGAACCTATTCCCAGGAACCGTTCAATCAGCACATACTTACGAATGAGATGTGCATAAGTTATGTGGATGATGCCATAGAAATAGCGCAGAAGAAAAATCTTCCTCTTGAAGAGGCTGCGGCTCATCACGCCAGAGGCGTCATAAGTGTGAAAATGGGTTCTATCGACGAGGCGATAACCTATTTTCAGATGAGTGAGAGAATTCGTTCGCGTCTTAATATTCCTTCAGAACTTGCAAAAATTAAAAACGGTATCGGGTATCTGTTCCTTCTGAAGGAGGATTTTTCGAACGCTCTGGCATATTTTATTGATGCGATGAGAACAGTAATTAATCTTAATGATGTTTCTGAAATATCAAGCACGCTTTACAATTTGGCCTGGGGGTATTTCCTTATTGGAGAGAATGAAGGAACCCTGAAGGTGCTCACAACCTTGTGGGAAATTCTGAAAATCAAGGATACCAAGTATTTCCCTTTTAAGAATATTCATGATGTTTTTCTGCTTCAGGGTTATGCTTATTTCTGTCAGGGTCATTATGTTCATGCCGCAAGGGCGGTGCAGAACAGCCTCAATCTTGATATAGATGTTTCTGATCAGGGAAGTTTCATGCGTCCGCTGCTTCAGGCTATGCTCTGTCAGGTTTATCGCGAGAGAAACCGCTCTTACGAGTTGATTAATGAAGCCAGACTTGCCTGGAGCAAAAATCAGAGTCAGCTCAGTCCTCTTCATGAAATGCTTTTTTTCTCATGTATGGTATTTATATACCGCGGATGGGGGGATGATCAGCTCGCATATAATTCGCTCAAGCACGGTAGCAAACTTTGCAAGAGATATAATTATATGAAATACGGCATGGACAAACTTAGAATGAGCTGGAATCGCAGATCCGTGGAACTTGATATCAGACCTGAAATTCCGTACTCAGAACTTAAGCAGATCCTGTACATGATCCAGCAGGAGCAGACTATGGCGGATCTCTGGAAACAGGTATGCGGCATGAAGCTGTGCTCAATTTTACAGAAAATAACAAGTTCATCTGATGATCTTCCGTATATTTCCTCTGAGACTTTGCGTTTGCTTTGCATGCATTACAACGTTCAGGGAGGTTTTGTCTATCTTGTTAAAGGTAAACGCTCCAAGAATGAAATGATAGCATCATACAGCCAGTTGAAGAATTTTATTTTCTCCTATGAGAAATTTGAAAAATTTATTAAAACCCACTGTCATTCAGAGCAGAATATATATTCAAAGGTCGAGATAGGAAACAATACCCTTTTTTCCACTGTAATTCTTCTTCCTCTCAAGGATGCCGGCAGTCTGATAGGTCATATTGTTCTGACAACCTATATCGGCGACTTTGTAACAGATGCCGAGGAGATGGAAACATTCAAGTTTATTGCCAATCAGCTGGCAAGCAAGATCGTGAATCTGCGACAGCGTGAACAGCTGGTGGTGTTAAGTACCAGGGATCAGCTCACAGGTCTGAAGAACCGTCAGTATTTTGTCCAGGCCCTGAAGGGTATAAGAAAGGAGAGAAGCTGCTGTCTGGCCTTTATTGACCTCGATAATTTCAAACACTACAACGATACATTCGGTCACGAGGTCGGTGACAAGCTTCTTATCTGGTATTCGGAAATTTTAAGTACTCTTGAATCCGACAGGTGTCAGGTATGCAGGTGGGGCGGCGATGAATTTGTGGTTCTTTTTACCGATACCGGTCATGAGGAGGCCCTCGGCGCAATGATCAGGGTTAAGGATGATCTCAGAGATAAGAACGGTTTTATTTACGAACTGCAGAAGTTTCTGAGACGTCAGATTACACTTGATCCTTCAAACTATCTGGATTTTTCCGCAGGTCTTTGCTATGCAGAGAATATAGCCGGAGGAATCGATGATGAAATAATGCTGCAGATCGCCGACAGCACACTTTATGACGTCAAGCGTTCAGGAAAAGCTCAGATAGTTTCAGCAAAGTATAAAAATTTCAAAGAACGGTAATCGGCTTGTTAGCTGATACTTGTCAAAAGATATGAACAGGGATGCAAATCCGCTGTGCAGTTTGGTGTTTGGAGGTAATTAAAATGTCATCATTAAAGGGTACAAAAACAGAAAAGAATCTGCTGACCGCGTTCGCCGGTGAATCGCAGGCCCGCAACCGTTATACTTTTTTTGCGTCTGCTGCAAAAAAAGAGGGACTGGTGCAGATTTCAAAGATTTTCGAAGAAACCGCTGAGCAGGAAAAAGAGCATGCAAAGCGTTTTTTCAAGTTTCTGGAGGGAGGATGCACTGAAATTACAGCATCGTTTCCGGCCGGTATGATTGGTTCGACTCTTGATAATCTAAAGGCGGCAGCCGCAGGTGAGGACGAGGAATGGAGCAGAGACTATCCTGAATTTGCAAGAATAGCCAGGGAGGAGGGCTTCGAAGAGGTTGCTGCAGTTTTTGAAAATGTATCTGTGGCTGAAAAGCAGCATGCCAGAAGATACCATGCTCTTTATGACAACCTGATGTCCGGAAAGGTGTTTAAGAAGGATCAGGTTGTTATCTGGCGCTGTCTGAACTGCGGATATATTCATGAGGGTACGCAGGCTCCTGAGAAATGCCCTGCATGTGCACATCCTCAGGCATATTTTGAGGTACTGGGCGAAAACTGGTAACCGGCAACTTAACTGTTATTTTTGAATCATCTGAGCCGGTTAGCAATTTGCTGATCGGTTTTTTTTTTTGGAGGTAACTATGTCACTACTTGCTACATTTATGGTTCCTCACCCGCCGCTGATAGTTCCTGCTGTAGGACGCGGCAGGGAAGAAAAGGTGGCTGCGACTGTTGATGCATACAGGAAGGTTGCTCGTAAAATCGCTGAACTTAAGCCGGACACGATAATTATTTCGAGTCCGCATGCACCTATGTATGCAGATTATTTTCATATTTCCCCAGGCTCTGTCGCCCGCGGCGATTTAGGTGATTTTAATGCCCCAGAAATAAGTTTTGAAGTCGATCAGAATGTTGAATTGATATCAGCAGTTGCAGCTAAAGCCTGGAAGATGGATTTTCCTGCCGGGACCGCCAGTAATCGTTCAGGAGATGTTCCTGTTGATCACGGAATCATGGTTCCCCTGTGGTTTATAAACCAGTATTACAGTGACTTTTCTTTGATGAGAATAGGACTCTCCGGACTGAGATTATGGGATCATTACAGACTCGGGGAATTAGTGGCAGGTCAGGTCGAGCGGCTTGGTATTCGCGCTGTATGGGTGGCAAGCGGCGATCTTTCCCATAAGCTTAAATCCGACGGACCCTACGGTTTTGCTCCCGAGGGACCGGTATATGACAAAAAGATAATGGATGCAGCTGGACGTGCGGCATTTGGAGAGTTTCTTGACTTTGATGAGGAATTCTGCGACAGGGCTGCCGAGTGCGGTCACCGTTCCTTTGTCATGATGGCCGGATCTCTTGACGGTCTGAAGGTTAAGTCAGAGGTTTTATCATATGAGGATGTGACCGGTGTCGGTTACGGTATATGCTGCTTTTATCCTGAAGGAGAGGATGACAGCAGGCACTTCCTTCAGGAGAGGGAAAACAGGGAGATAGAACGTTTAAACGAACTGAACAAAAGGAGCGATCCTTTTGTTGAACTGGCACGGCAGACAATTGAAACATTTGTTTCCAGCGGAAATAAAATCAGTGTTCCGTCCGGATTTCCCGATGAAATAACTTCAGTGAAAGCTGGGTGTTTTGTTTCAATTCATAAGCAGGGCAGGCTCAGAGGCTGCATCGGAACAATAGCTCCGATTAAAAGCAATCTTGCAGAGGAGATTATAGATAATGCCGTTTCTGCTGCTGCAAGGGATCCGAGATTCGAGCCTGTTGCAGAGTCTGAGCTGAAATGGCTTGAAATAAATGTTGATGTTCTCTCCGAGCCTGAAGATATTTCATCTCCGGACGAGCTTGATGTAAAGCGCTACGGCGTGATTGTCACTTGCGGAGGAAAACGCGGTCTTCTGCTTCCTGATCTTGATGGGGTTGATACCGTGGAGGATCAGATAAACATAGCAAGAAGAAAGGCCGGTATCGGTGAGCACGAGCAGATTTCTCTCAAGCGCTTTGAGGTTGTCCGTCACAGGTAGGAATAGCAATATGGCCGCAAGCTGTAATCTTTGTTTCAGACAGTGCAGACTTGGAGACGGGGAGCTTGGCATCTGCGGGGTGAGGAAATGCCGTGACGGTGTCGTAATTCCGATTAATTACGGAATTGTTTCCGCACTTGCTCTTGATCCTGTTGAAAAGAAGCCCCTTGCGAGGTTTATGCCAGGAGGCATGATCCTGTCTGCGGGAAGTTACGGATGTAATCTGCACTGTCCCTTCTGTCAGAACAGTGATATATCCTGGTCGGATGAGGCTTATTCCAGAGCAGGAGAGTACCGGCGCATTACACCAGGCGAACTTGCGGATCTTGCTGTTTCTTTAAAACCCAGGGGTAATATCGGAGTTGCGTTCACTTATAATGAACCGCTTATCAGTTACGAGTTTGTTGCCGACACTTCAAAACTTCTTCATGAAAGACAGCTTAAAAGTGTCATTGTAACCAACGGTACTGCTTCCACTCATGTTCTTGAAGAGCTTGACGGTCTTGTTGATGCAATGAATATTGATCTTAAAGGATTCAGCAGCAGATACTACAGGAATGTGCTCAGGGGTGATCTGGATATGGTAAAAAACTTTATCTCCCGTGCAGTGAGGATGTGTCATGTAGAACTGACAACTCTTATAGTTCCCGGTGAGAATGATTCCGATGAAGAAATAATCCGTATGGCCGAGTGGATCGCAGGTCTCAAGGATGAGCACGGAAATACTATCGGGGAAAACATACCGTGGCATATTTCGCGTTTTTTTCCGCGTTTCCGCATGAATGACAGAAAGGCAACAGATGTGGAACGGGTCTATCATCTTGCCGGACTGGCCAGAAAAAAACTAAGGTACGTCTACACAGGAAATTGTTAGCATGTTTTGTCGGCTGATCTGCACAGATCGCTTAGCCTGCATTCATTGCATCTGGGCTTTCTTGCCTGGCAAGTGTACCGTCCGTGAAGAAGAAGGTAGTGGTGGGCATGCAGAAGATACTCTTCTGGTACGATTTCGGTCAGATCACTGCTTATTCTGTCCGGATCATTTGAATCCGTCAGTCCTAGTCGCTTTGATACGCGGCGGATATGAGTGTCAACTGCGATTACCGGCTGATTGAATCCTACGTTCAGCACAACTTTTGCTGTTTTGCTTCCGACTCCTGGAAGGGCTATGAGCTCATCAAAAGTATTAGGTACCGTGTCATTGTATTTTTCATGTATGATAGCAGATGCTGCTGCCAGATTTTTGCTTTTGCTTCCTGCAAGACCGACCGTTTTTATGTATTCAAAGATTTTCTCCGGAGTCAGCCTGGACATTGATTCAGGATCCCCGGCTGCGGCAAAAAGAGCGGGAGTTACCATATTGACTCTTTCATCCGTCGTCTGTGCTGAAAGCATGACTGCAACCAGAAGCTGAAATTTGTTTTCGAAATTCAGCTCGCTTTTAGGATTTCTTATTACGAGCACCAGCCGTTTGAAGATTTCCGCTGCCTTTTGCTTTCTGTTCATGATCTGCTTAAAAAGTTTCTGAGCGCAATAATCAGTGCGATGGTGATGAAAGCTCCGGGAGGCAGTATTGCAAAGATCAGTGTTTTGTCAGCCGGAAGCACCACGAGATATTTGTCAGCAAAATATTCCCCGAATAGTTTGTTTAGTCCCTGGAAAACGGTTCCGAAGCCGATGGCTTCTCTGATGCTGCCGACAAGTATCAGTATGGCAGTGTAGCCAATCCCCACAAACAGAGCGTCAAGGAACGACATGAACGGCGTGTGCTTCATGGCATATGCTTCGGCGTGACTTATAATGATACAGTTTGTAACGATCAGAGATATAAATATGCCCATTGACTCATACACTGTGAACATGAATGTCTGCATCAGAATCTCGATTACTGCAACCAGTGTTGAGATTATGAGAATATAAGACGGTATGCGAACCTCGGGAATTATGATCCTGCGGCACATTGATATGGTTACGTTGCTTATTACAAGTACTATTGTTGTTGTAAGGGCGAGTCCCAGGGCTGTAACAGCCGTTGTTGTAACAGCAAGAGTCGGGCACAGACCGAGGATCTGAACGAGTATGGTATTGTTTTTCCATACATCCTGTTTGAATAATTCTACTATTTCCTTAAACATTTTCCACCCGTCACTGCTTATTCATCTGTCAGACAGCGCTTATCGCTGATCATGCGGTTGCCTTTTTTGCTGAAATATTCCAGAAGAGATTTCTCCGCATTAACTATTGCGCGAGGTGTTACTGTTGCACCTGTAACATATGTAAAATCACCGCCGTCCTTGGTAATGGCAAAATTTTTTCTGTTATACAGTGATGCACCCTTGAATTCCTGCAGCCAGTTGCTGTTTGCCGGAAGCACTCTGTCGCCGAGACCCGGTGTTTCATGCTGGCTTACAATTACAACCTCCAGTATCTCCCCCTTGGCGTTGATACTGGTCATAAGTTCAATTGCACCGCCGTAGCCCTTCATGGTATTGCTTCTGATGATATAACCGACCGGCCGGCCTTTTTTGTAAGCTGTATAGAATTCGTATTCCTCGCCGTTGGTAAGTGCTTCATCCGAGTACAGTTTGCAAGATTTTATAAGATCGTTGTTGTATTTGATCCCCGGCAGCATTTGAGCCATCTGTTTGTTAAGTCTTTCCTTTTCTGCTGTTTTTACGTATGCCTCGTAGGTTTTTTCATGCACCGTCACTATTATGGACATGCAGATGCAGGTGAGAATGCCAAGGTAAAGTCCTGTAATTATGCTGCCTTTTACTATCGGTTTCATGCCTTGCGACCTCCTGCTCCGAATCTCTTCGGCTTTAACATTTTATTGATCACAGGATTGAAACTGTTGCCAAGAAGCGCTGCAAAGGCTATGGCGTCAGGGTAGCTACCGAATGTTCTTATGATTACGGTAAAAAATCCGATGATAGCAGCAGACAGTGCCTTTCCTTTTGCTGTTGTAGGCGATGACACGGGATCTGTAATGATGAAAAATGCTCCGGCCATGGTACTGCCTATGAAAAGGTGTTCCCAGTTGTTTACCGTGTTGAAACCGTATTTAAGTCCAATCATATTGATTATCAGACCTGTGAGGTAAACGGAGAGAATAAAAAACAGGGGCTGGATGAAATTAATGAATCCGGTTGCTATCAGAAACAGTCCGCCGGCTATGTATGCAGTGGCGAGGATCGCTGTGCCGTGCGATTCTATGCTGATTTCCGATGTGTCTCTGTCGATGTAGCGTACTACTCCGCGGTAGTCAAAAAGTTCGCGGAAATTATTCAGCGGCGTTGCATACGTTGCTCCGTCTGTTTCTTTAATTTTTTTCAGAGTTTCGTTGTTAGTATCGATGATCATCTGCTTTTTTATATCGCTGTGATCCATAAGCAGCATCTGCAGAGAATATTCAGGGTTGTAGATTTCAAGATTGCGGGTGCTTGGAACAACCCATCCGCCCATGGCTGAAGGAACTGATATCAGAAGAAATATAAAACCTGCCATTGCGGGATTAAATGTGTTCTGACCGAGGCCGCCGAAGGCATGTTTGACCAGAAGAACGGCAAATGTTATTCCAAGTAGTGTCATCCAGAGAGAAAGATACGGAGGAATAGCAAGACAGTACAGCCAGACTGTTACCTGAAGTGAAAGGTCCCTCAGTCCTGCAACAGGTGATCTGCGGCGGAGTTTGTATACCGCCGCTTCCAGTAATGAGGCCCATATTGTGCAGAAAAAAAGATTCCAGACGAGTCCCCATCCGAAACTGATTACATGAACAATGACTGCAGGCAGAAGAGCTACCAGAACCATGAACATGATTAACTGTGTGGATGCACCTCTATGCATATGAGGCGAGCTTTCTCTTAGAAATATCATGAAGTTTACTTATCAAGCTCCTTGTTCTGCTGCATTCTAGCCTTTGCTTTGGCAAGAGCAATGGCCTTGGCACGGGCAACAGGATCTTCAGCTGAAACAGCCGGATCCTGATTTTGTTTTTCTTGATTTTGTTTTTCTCCGGCGTCCGCCTGCTGCATTCTCGCTTTTGCTTTGGCAAGAGCAATGGCTTTTGCACGGGCAACAGGATCTTCAGCTGAAACAGCCGGATCCTGATTTTGTTTTTCTTGATTTTGTTTTTCTCCGGCGTCCGCCTGCTGCATTCTCGCTTTTGCTTTGGCAAGAGCAATGGCCTTGGCACGGGCAACAGGATCATCAGCTGAAACAGCCGGATCCTGATTTTGTTTTTCTTGATTTTGTTTTTCTACGGCATCCGCCTGCTGCCTTGTCTTTGCTTTGGCAAGAGCAATGGCTTTTGCACGGGCAGCCGGATCATCTGCTGAAACAGCCGGATCCAGGTTTTGTTTTTCCCCTGCGTTCACCTGCTGCATAGCCTTTGCTTTTGCTTTGGCAAGTGCAACGGCTTTTGCCTGCTGCTCATTTTTTAAATCGGAAGTTTGCGGTTTACTCTCTGTTGTTTCTGAACTCAGTGTCTTTTGCTTTATTGCTTCTATCCTTGCCTGACGCTCAGCTTTTTCCCTTTCGGTTCTTTCTGTCCTAAAGGCTATGAGTTCCTGAGATTTGCGTTTGGATTTTTCCTCATCCTTCATTTTTTTGATTTTTGCCAGTACCTTGCGGAATTCCATAACCAGAGGGATCCCGCTTGAGCATACATAGGTACAGCATCCGCACTGTATACAGTCCTTGAAGTTGCAGTTTTTCAGTCCTTCTATGTTTTCAGCTCTTGAATGACTTAAAAGCATATACGGCACAAGTCTGGACGGGCAGACTTCCTGGCATCTGCCGCATTTTATGCAGTTGAGGTAATCTCCGGCCATAGGGAGCTCTTTAGCATCGGGTGCTATCACGCAGCCTGAAGTTTTTATCAGAGGCGTATCCATGGACGGGGCGGAAAAACCCATCATAGGACCGCCGATAATTATGTGAACCGCTTTGTTGTTCTTTAATCCCACTTTGTTGATCAGGTGTTTTAGCAGTGTTCCGTTTTTGAGCACGTAGTTTCCGTTTTTACAGAAGTTTCCTCCGGTAACGGTTACAACTCTTTCAACACACGGCTCACCGTCTATGACAGCTCTCTTGATTGCATAAGTCGATGCCACATTGTGCATGCTTACGCCGAAATCATTGGAACGGCTGTCATATCCAACTTCAATTCCGGTGAGTGTGTAGATGAGAGGTCTCGCTGCACCGGTAGGATAGCGGACGGGCAGGACTCTTACCTCAATATGAGCCTGCGCTTTCTGTATTGATTTTCTCATGGCCTCAGCTGCTTCAGGTTTGTTGGCTTCTATTGCCATGATTGTGAGCTTCGGCTTTAGAATGTGCTGAATAATTCTGATTCCATCAGTTATTTCATCTGACTTTTCTCTCATCAGAGCGTCGTCAGCAGTGAGGTAGGGTTCGCATTCACAGCCGTTGATAATAAGAATTTCGGTTTTGCCGATGGCCGATTTTAACTTGTAGCCTGCAGGAAAACCTGCTCCGCCCATTCCTGCAATTCCCGCTTCCGTTACATGATCGGCAAGTTCCTCTGGAGAAAGATCTGTAAAATTGCTGCATCCTTTGTGTTCAAGCCATTCGTCCTCACCGTCGGGAATAATCACTACAGCCTGATCCTTTAGTCCGGACGGGTGGCATGCCGTGTAAAAACCTATGCTTTTTACAGTTCCCGAGGTCGGTGCATGTACCGGAATCTGACCCTTTGCAAAAATTTTAGTAAGAGGCTGACCTTTTAGAACCCTGTCTCCCTCTCTGACAATAATTTCACCGGCTGATAAACTTGTCTGCCTGATAGGAACTATCAGTATATTCGGGATTTCAAGCTCTTCTATCAAGCATCCTGAAGTTGTTTCTTTATGCATTTCAGGATGGATACCGCCGTGGAAACTCCAGATTTTACCTGCCGTGACGGCCTTTAACACCTTTTCTGATATCAATTTTCTAACTCCGGTTTTCCATCATTATCAAACTGTTCTTTAAGCGACGGATAGCAGAAATTCCATTCATCCGGTCTTTTGGGAACCTTTATCATGCTGATGCATCCGGTAGGGCAGGTTGTTTCACACAGACGGCAGGAGGTGCATCTGTTTCCTATTACGGTGTGGATCATTTTTGACGCTCCGACTATGGCATCAACAGGACATGAATTCGAGCATTTGCTGCAGCCTATGCAGAGATTTTCCTCAATAAAGGCAACAGCTCTTAAATCGCTGTCCTGCTGTGCCTTTACGGCAGGTATGTTTAAAATTGCCGCCAGTGCATCGATGGTGGACTGACCTCCGGGAACGCACAGATCAATTCCAGCCTCGTTTTTTGCCATGGCTTCCGCATACTGCTTGCATCCGGCATATCCGCACTGTCCGCATTGAGTTTGCGGAAGCACATCATTAAGTTTGCCGGCAACCGGACTTTCCACAACCTTGAAGTGATGTGCAGAAAAACCCAGAAGCGCACCTGTCAGACCGAAAAGCACGGTAAACAGGAGTATGATTAATACCAGATTCATTATTTGATAAGTCCCGAAAATCCCATAAATGCCATTGACATGATGCCGGCGGTAAGCATTGCTATCGCCGCCCCTTTGAACGGTTTCGGCACATCAGCCTCGTCTATTTTTTCACGCATGGTGGAAAAGAGGATCATTACAAAAAGAAATCCCAGTCCGGCTCCGAAGCCGTACAGGACACTTTCAATGAAATTGTGCTTAAGATTGGAGTTAAGCAGTGACAGACCAAGAACTATGCAGTTTGTAGTTATAAGAGGCAGATAGATTCCAAGCAGCTGGTAGAGTTCTCTGTTTACCTTTTTCATTACAATTTCAATAAACTGCACAACGCAGGCGATTACCAGGATAAAGCTGATGGTTTGCAGATATCCCAGGTTATAAGGAGCCAGGATCAGATGATCAACCAGATATGTAAGTGCGGAGGTTATGGTCATGACCAGACACGTCGCGGCACCCATTCCGAATGCTGCGGACGACTTCTGGGAAACGCCCATGAAAGGACAAAGTCCTAAAAACTGTACAAGCACAAAATTGTTGACGAGTACCGTACTTACAAGAAGAAAAAAATATTCTTTCATTTTGCCGTCTGTTAACTGAACACTTTTTTTACAAGCTGTCTCTTGCCGTCGATGTCATCGAGGTATTCAAATCCGTCACTGCGCCAGTCTCCGAGCACGTAACGCGTGATCCCCTTCTGTTTGTTTTCATGAATCCCGGGCTTATGGGTATGTCCGTGAATGCAGACTCTGCAGTCCAGATCAGCCATTACCCTTTCAAGATCACTTTCCACCACATCCATCATCTCTTCTGTCTTGCTGCCTTTTTCGCTTATTGCATTTTTTCTTACTCTGTCGGCAAGCTTCTGCTTTATGAAAACAGGGAGCAGGGAATATATAAACCGGTTTACGGGACTGGATCTGAATCGTCTGAATTTCTGATATCCCGTATCAAGGGTGCAGAGACTGTCACCGTGACACAGAAGGATGTTTTCATTTCCGAATGTTATCACTGTTTCGTCTTTGAGCATCTCCATGCCGCAGAGTCTGCAGTATTTTTTGCCTATCAGAAAATCTCTGTTGCCCTGAATGAAAAATTTTTCCGCCCTGAGCGCACTGAGCTGTCCGGCAACGGCAAGATGAAAATTTGTTGCTTCCCTGTCGCCTATCCAGTAGTTGAACAGATCACCAAGGATATAGAGTTCATCACATTCAGACGCCTCATTTCTGAGAAACGAAACAAAGGCGTCGGTGAGGAATGTTCTGCTCTCCTCCAGGTGAAGATCAGATATGAAAATGCGGTGCATCAGCTATTCGACTTTTGCAGAAATAATGACTACATTCTCTTTTGGAACATCTCTCATAAAATTAGCGCTTCCGGTTTCCACCTTTTCGATGGCATCAACAACTTCCTTTCCTTCCACAACTTCACCGAATACGCAGTAGCCCCAGCCCTGAATGTCCTTTGATCTGAAGTCAAGATAGCTGTTGTCGACTGTATTTATGAAGAACTGACATGTGGCGGAATGAGGATCGCTTGTGCGGGCCATGGCAATTGTGTACTTTTTGTTTGAAAGACCGTTGTCAGCTTCGTTTTCAATAGGATCCTTCGTCTTTTTCTGAATCATGTCTTCAGTGAATCCGCCGCCCTGGATCATGAACTTTTTGATTACACGGTGAAAAATTGTACCGTCGTAATGTCCTTCAGAGACGTAATCCTGAAAATTTTTACAGGTTTTCGGTGCCTTTTCCGTGAAGAGATTGATCTTAATATCGCCCTTGCTGGTGTGTAAAGTTATCATTGTCTGTACTCCTAATTATGTGATCCATTTTACCTTTTTGCCGGTTTAAAAACAAATTAAAACTGATTCCGAAGGAATTGAAATCAGCAGTCTCCGTCGTCACAAAATGTAAAAAAATGTTAAAATAATCACATTGGAGCCGGCTGTTTTTTTACCGGAAAATTTTTTTGTTCCGTCTGCAGATCCGGCGTGTCTGACAGTTCAGAATAATACAGGATGAATAAAGGTTTTTTATGCTAAAGATTTATAACACGCTTACAAAGCAGAAAGAAATTTTCAAACCGATAGAGCAGGGCAAGGTGGGGATGTATGTATGCGGAGTAACCATATATGATTTCTGTCATATCGGTCATGGAAGAACTTTCGTATGTTTTGACGTGATAGTTCGTTATCTGAGGCATCTGGGCTATCAGGTGAAGTTTGTCAGAAACATCACTGATGTTGATGACAAGATAATCAGACGCGCCGCTGAAAACTGCGAGCCGATCTCGGCTCTGACGGCACGTATGACCGATGCCATGCATGAGGATTTTGATGCACTCAATCTTTTAAGACCGGATATCGAACCCCGGGCCACTGAATCCATGGATGACATCATAGACATTGTAAAGAGACTTATTGACAACGGTCATGCATATGTTGCCGCAAACGGCGATGTTATGTTTTCCATTGATTCTTTTTCCGAGTACGGAAGACTTTCGGGACAGGATCTTGAGCAGCTTAAGGCCGGAGCGAGAGTTGAGGTGGGTGAGAGCAAGCGCAATCCTATGGATTTTGTCCTCTGGAAAATGTCAAAGCCCAACGAACCAATGTGGGATTCTCCGTGGGGTGCCGGACGCCCCGGATGGCACATTGAATGTTCAGCCATGAACTACCGTCATCTTGGAAGTCATTTTGATATTCACGGCGGCGGAAGCGACTTGATGTTTCCTCATCATGAGAATGAAATAGCTCAGAGCAGATGTGCCTTTAATGATGTATACGTCAATACCTGGATCCATTCCGGCATGGTGATGATTAACAAGGAAAAAATGTCCAAGTCCCTGGGCAATTTCTTTACCATTCGCGACGTACTCAGGGAGTACGACGGTGAGACGGTCAGATTTTTCCTGATGAGCGGTCAGTATCGCAGCGCCCTTAATTACTCTCAGGACAATCTTAATCTTGCAAGGCAGGGGCTGACCCGTCTGTACACGGCACTGGCTGATCTTGAACTTCCTGAATACAGTGCGGCTCTGGGACAGAAATACATGCAGGATTTTGAAAAGGCAATGGACGATGACTTCAATACTCCCGAGGCGTATTCGGTTCTGTTTGAGATTGTAAGAGACATCAACAGAGCCAGGGAAAACGATATGAAGCAGGCCTGCGCACTCGGTGCGGTGCTGAAGCATATCGGCGGCATTCTCGGAATTCTTCAGCAGGATCCTTCATCCTATCTGAAGGGCGGAACAAAGGCTGAAGATGATTCCGTAATTGAGGAACTTATCGCAAAACGCGCCCAGGCCAAGAAAAACAAAGACTGGGCAACGGCGGATGCTGTCAGAAACCAGCTTTCGGAAATGGGAATTATTCTTGAGGACAAGGCCGGCAGCACATCCTGGCGGCGAAAGTAATCCCGGCTGTTTATGTCAGTTTCGGAGTACGGTCCGCGGCCTTTCAAAATGAAAGAATCACGGACCTGATCCGGATTGGCTGAAAAGTAGCGCAGCTTCCGCCGGGATCTACGGTATACCTGAGGCGGTGTCTGTCAGTGTCCGCCTTCGTTTTTTGAATTTTGCTTCATTTGAAGTTCTTTCATCTGATTGACCGAATCCTCTGTAACCTGGAAGAGACTGAGCTCCTGCAGATCCCACAGGGGCAGACCGTTGTTCTTCAGACGGCAGGAAAAACTTATCGGTCTGTCCTCGTTTTCGTTGTTGATTTTATTCCCCACAACAACCCAGATTTTCTCACTGTCATCTTCATCCGGCGCCTTCACCTGAATAATTCTCAGCGCCACTTCGTCCTGAAGCCGCACTCCGGCATATTTTATACAGGAGAACTCTGCCTGCTCCCTCAGTTCCTTTGGAATGTCCTTTTCAGGGGCAGCCGCAATTTTCTCTCCTGTTTTAATCTGCTCTAAAGCAAGGCTCATGTCACAGAATAAAAAAGAAAATAGTGACATAAATACAGTAAATAATGGGTATTTCATTCTATAATCCGTGTGTTACATTTCTGAATTCCGGATTATGATTATCTCACTTTGACTCGCAATATTAAACAATGGGAAAAGTGTTTTGACAGTAATCCGGGAAATGCGATGTTTAGAGGATTCAAGATATGTATCCTGCAGTACTCGCGCGCGGCAGTTTCCCGTGTCGGTAATTTTCAGGATGCGGTTTTGTATATCGGATATCCTGCTGTATCACGTGACCTGATTATGTAACAGTAAACAGGTAAGTGGTGGCAGGCTTTTGGATGTCGGGGTAAGTTGTGAAAAAATTTAAGGTTGCCGGATTTTTGTGTTGTGCAGCGTGTCTGGCCGGCTGCGATTACGGTGTGGAGAAAAAGGATCCAGAGGCTTTTGACTTTAACATTTATTCTGCGTCATTGGGACTTACAGCGTCGGTCTGTGTTGATTCAATTGATGACAATGTGTCATATTCCCTGCAATTCGGTACGTCGTCCTCAGACAGCAGCTGCGTCAGCAATACCTTTGCCGGTCCCGGTCTTTATGAGGCTACAGTCGATGCGAGACGCGGAAATGTAACCAAGTCAAAAAGAATTACTGTTACGGTGGAGGCGGATAAGTATGCTCCTCCGCAGGGATATCAGATCCCGGCGTCAGGTATAAATGATGAACCTAAGAAGCCGGCAGAACAGATCAAGAGTTCAGCATCTGAGGAAAATAAATCCGCAGAAAATACTGAAAAGCCGCAGGAAAACAAACCTGAAGATAACAAGCCTGATGTCCAGACCAAACCGGAAGAGAACAAGCCGGATGTTCAGACCAAGCCTGAAGAGAATAAATCTGATGCTCAGACCAAGCAGGAAGAAAACAAGTCTGAAGTTCAGACTCAGCCTGCCGAGACCAAGTCTGATGCCGGTGCGCAGTCTTCGGCGGAGACTGCTAAAACCGACGGGAACGAAAAGGATAACGGAATTGTTTTTGAGTCCGATTCAGGTGAAACGAATGATTCCTCATCAGGAGCAGAATCCGCAGGCGGCAGTGACAAACAGGAAAATGCGGATGATAATAAATCATCCGTGACTGCGGAAAATTCAAAGTCAGACGAAAATACCGTCAAGGAAGAGTCAAAACAGCCGGAGACGGATAAGAATACCGGCGAAGCGGAAGTTAAGCCGAATGCGGATCCTGCAGGATCGGACAGTGAATCGAAAAACGAAAGCACTGAAGGCAGTGAAGCTTCGGCAGGCGATCAGAAATCAGGCGGCGAGTCTTCTTCCCAGACGGAATCAAAGCCAGATGAGAAGCTGGATTCAGATGCTGAAAACAAAACCGGCGGTGATCAGCCGAAGGCGGATGAAAATAATAATGATGCCGGCGGCTCTGAAGGAGGAGAAGCCTCCTCCGGTGAAGAAGGCGACGGCGGAGAGATAAGTATGGATGAGCTGTCCTGGTAGCACATAATTCGAGTTAACTCTCATCCGGCCGGTATTCCCGGTTTTGACTGAAACCGGGATGAGATGCACCGGCGGCAATCCTTAGCGGACGTGAAAGATCGCGGTTTTACCGGAAACAGCGGCGCGTCCGCTTCGTTCGCTGATATTCAGCCGTTCGAACCTCCCCGAAATCTTGTTCCGGTCTGAGATGCGGTTTTGCGGCTACATCAGTGCGTCAAGCAGATCTCTGATATACTTAATAGTATCATCCGGTTCCACTTTCTTCAGAAGTTTGATTCTGTCACCGTCCGCCATTTTGAAATCATTTGGATTTCGCTGCAGCAGCATTACTATCTTTTCAGGTTTTACTCTGTTATTTCTGCCGAACCGGATGAAGCTTGTAACTTTTGACACTGTTATGCCGGTTATTCCCATTGAAGTCGCGTCTATCCGTATCCTGTTGACTTCGATGAGATTTTTTACCTCCTGCGGTACAGGGCCGTAGCGATCGATCATTTCCTCGCGTATATCGGAAAGACTGTCGTAGGTTTCAGAAGACGACAGCCGTTTGTAAAATGACAGTCTCGTGCTTATATCACCGAGGTATTCCTTAGGTATGACAGCGGCAATATTGAGATTAATTTCAGTATTGCGTCTTGTAAGATCAACAAGTGCCGGCTCCTCCCCCTCCTTGAGAGCCTTTATGGCGTTGCCGAGCATTTCCATATAGAGGGTAAATCCAACTGTTGCTATCTGACCGCTCTGTTCATCTCCCAGAAGTTCTCCGGCTCCTCTTATTTCAAGATCGTGATTTGCCAGAGTGAATCCTACGCCCAGATCGTCATTTTTGGATATTGCCTCCAGGCGTTTGATGGCATCCTTTGTGATAAGTTTCTGTGGAGGTGTCAGAAGATATGCATATGCCTGCTGACTTGAACGTCCAACTCTTCCTCTTATCTGGTGAAGCTGAGCCAGTCCGAATTTATCCGCCCTTTCGATAATAATCGTGTTTGCGGCAGGAATGTCAAGACCTGTTTCAATGATGGTGGTGCATACAAGCACATTGAATTTGTGGTGATAAAACCTGTTCATTATCGCCGCCAGATCGCGCTCGTTCATCTGACCGTGGGCAACTTCAATTCTGGCTTCGGGAATAAGGTTTGCAAGATCCTCCGCTCTTTTTTCGATGGTTTGAGTTTCGTTATGAAGATAGTAAACCTGACCTCCGCGCTTGAGCTCGCGGAGAACGGCCTCTCTTATAAGAGTACTGTCATTCTGATTGAGGAATGTTTTAATCGAAAGTCTTTTGGCAGGAGGCGTCGTTATGAGCGACAGATCTCTAAGACCGGAGAATGCCATGTTAAGAGTCCGGGGAATCGGTGTGGCGGTGAGAGTAAGAATATCCACGTCTGATCTCAGAGCCTTTATTTTTTCCTTCTGTCTTACTCCGAAACGGTGTTCCTCGTCTACAATCAGCAGACCGAGATCCCTGAATTCAACTTTCTGGGAAAGCAGAGTATGGGTGCCTATTACTATGTCCACCTTGCCGCACGTCACGTCTTCAAGAATTTTTTTCTGCTGTGACTGAGTCTTGAACCTGCTCAGCACCTCGATATTGACAGCTTCGCCGGCAAAGCGGTTTTTAAAGCTTTCATAGTGCTGCTCGGCAAGAAGAACGGTAGGAACAAGCACGGCAACCTGTTTGCTGTTGCTCGCAGCTATATAGGCGGCGCGGATGGCAACTTCAGTCTTGCCGAATCCTACGTCTCCGCATATGAGCCTGTCCATGGTTTTTGACGACGTCATATCATGGATCACCGATTCGATTGCTCTCTTTTGATCCTCGGTCTCCTCGTAGGGGAATCCTGCCGCGAATTCATTGTAGGCTTTCCTGTCGAATTTGAACGCGAAACCGGTTTTTACAGCACGCTTTGAGTATACGTCAAGAAGCTGGACTGCAACGTCTTTGACTTTTTCCTGGGTTTTCTTTCTGTTTTTTTCCCATGAATCAGATCCCAGCGTATTCAGTTTCGGATTCGAGCCTCCGGTATAGCGGGATATCAGATGCAGTTCGGTTATTTCTACATAAAGCTTGGCATTGTCGGCATATTCAAGACAGAAAAACTCCTTGTTTACACCGTTTATTTCACGGATTTCCAGACCCTGGTAGCAGCCGATTCCGTATTTGTAGTGTACGATCTTGTCGCCGATTTTCAGCTCTGCAAGATTGCGTATAATTGCATCAACCTGAACATTTTTGTTGTTCCGCTTTGCATTTACATAACTGTTTCCGAAAATTTCCGTTTCGGTGATTAGAATGATGCCTGTTTCGTTAAAGGCGAGTCCCTCGTCTACGGGACTTACCACTGAGCCGAATTTTTCAGATGAGGCCTCAAATTCTTCGAAAGTTTTGAAATGCTTCGGCCTTATGCCGATTTTGGCGATAAGTTCGTTTAATGTTTCAAGACGGCCCGGGGAATAAACAGAAAAAAGAAATCTGAAGCTTTCCTTCGAGGATGTAATAAAACTGTTTAGATCCTTCAGATCTCCGGTTCTTGTCCTGATATTTATTTCAGGCAGATTTTCCACATTGAATCTTTTATCCTTCGGATCGGAACTGTCCTCCTTCTTTAGAACCACCCGGGTAAATTTTTTCAGCAGATGGAGAAATTCATCCGTTTTATGAAAAATCTCGCAGGGCTCGAGTCGAGGTCTGAGCTCAGGATCTGATCCGGCAATGTTTTTGGAACAGAATCTCTGCTGTACCTGCTCGAGAAACTCATCCGCCTTTCTGACTGTATCAGGGAGAAGCACCACAGCCGTGTCGCTGCTCAGATAGTCAAGAAGCGAGACAGTCTGATCAAAGAACAGTGGCAGATAGTACTCTATTCCTGAAGGAATATGTCCGGTTGAAACCTGCTGGTAGACACTGTCATGATCAAGGCTTGAACCGAATTTTTCACGGTATTTGCGCCTGAACCGTTCTATATCCTGCTGCTGGATGGGGAACTCTCTTGCCGGCAGAAGCCGTATCTGATCGGTTCGTTCCGTGGTCCGCTGGGTTTCTGTGTCAAAAACTCTGATTGAGTCGACTTCGTCATCAAAAAAATCTATCCGGTACGGACTGTCGGTGCCCGAAGGATAGAGATCTATCAGAGAGCCGCGCACGGCAAATTCTCCCGAGCTGTATACCTGGGAAACTCTGCTGTATCCGTTTTGAGTTAGAAGGTTTGCAAGCGCCGTCATGCTCATGTGCTGCCCCTTTTTAAGAACAAGGGCCGATGACATGACATATTCTGCAGGAGATATTCTTGTCAGGGCGGCACTGATCGGTGTGACGGTTATGCATTTGAGCCCGGATTTGAGACAGTAGAGAGCTTCCAGACGATCTGATATAAGATCCTGCTGCGGTGAAAAAATATCATACGGAAGCGTTTCATAGTCGGGAAATTTAAGCAGATTGCAGCCGGGATTAAGACATCCGAGCTCTTCGGTAAGCTGTATCGCTTTCTGGGTTGATTCGGTGATCACCAGAATATTTTTACCGCAGGTTCTGAACAGCTTGCTGATAAACAGTGTGGGGCATGGACCTTTGGCATTGAATATTTCAATGCGGTTTCCCATGATGTTGAGAAGTTTATCTGAAATCATTTTACAGCTCCGCCTTTTTTTCTGCTCTGATACGAAGTTCCTTCTGCTGAATCAGTGTAACGGCGCGTATGAGAGCCTCCCTGTCGGAATCTCTTATCATGATAAATTCAGCTTTGACGGTGTTGAATCCCGGTGACGCAGGATCCTGACAGAATTCTTTTAGCTCCGCATATCCGGAAATGAACATGGCGAATTCAGGCATTGCAAGCCGGAATTTTATCAGGGAGTTTGGGATAAGAGTCTTTGAACTTGGCAGATTGAATTTAAAACCGGATCCGCTGATCATTGTTGTTGTATAGGCAAGTTCTCCTGTCTCGGTTTCTATTATGTAGGAAAGTATCTGGTTGATTCTTTTTGCCATTTCTGTCTGCTTGTCAGCAAGGCGTGAAAATTCCCGGCCGTATTTATGCAGAGCCTTGATGGAGGATCTGTCCAGGGGATCCATAAGACCTGATATTTGGGCAAGAGCCGGGAGATCCTGTTCGAATTCTTCATAATCAGGAAGTTCAAAACTGCCGTTCAGAAAAGAAAAAGACAGTTTAGATCTGTATAAAACATAAAAATACTGTTCGTTCATAAGAGTTCGGAATTAATTTGCCAGAATGCTGTCAGAAATGCCCGGACTGCATATTTTTACCGCCGGTTATTCCTTTCCCGCGAAATCTTACTGAAGGATGACGGCGGAATATAAGTTTCTTCCTGCTTCTGTAGTTCATCTTAAACGGTTTCGTCCGGAAGCGGAAAATTTTCTGATCCCCGCATCTCTGTCCTGCCTTAATTTTAAACATGGTGACGATATTTCTCAATGTTTTGATGTTTTTCACAATCAGATTTCAAATTGATGTGAAAAAGAATGAAAATGAGGTAAATTTACCTGTGGATTATCTATTGCGGTGAAATGCATTTGCTTTTTTTTAGTGTTTCTGCAGCTGCCAGGATTTGACTGATGCGGCATATCATGGTTTATAGCCGGCATGCACAACTTCAGGACACATCTTTTTTAGCGTCCGCAGATCGGAAGAATCATTTCAGGCGCTGCTGCAGCACAGCTGATTCAGGTTTTGTTAAGACCGGATTTTCATGAATGAACCTGCCGGATCTTAAAACTTTATTTACTATTGATGCGGGATCCTTATGAAAGATCGATTTATTTTTCTTGCTCTGGCACTTGTGTCTGCTGCCGGATGCGCGTGGGCTGACAGTTCCGGAGTATCGGCTGTCGAGGTTGAGGGCAGAACCTGGACGGTGTATGAAAATTTTAATATCAGCAGCGGGATCAATGAGGGCAACAGCCTGTCTGATTCAGGCAAATCGCCGCTGTTTATAGGCACATACAATAACAGCTTTGTTTATGCGGCCGACAGCGAGTCTTCGGACAGACGGGGGAATGTTCTCGGATTTGTAAATGACGGCGAGCGCACCTTCATGCTGTCAGATCGTATAACTTTCAGATGCAAAAAGAAAAATCCTCAGTGTCTGTCCTCTGATCTTCAGACCAGGGAACTTGCGCCCGGTATTTATGAAGTTACAGTCGAAAATCTTTCTGACTGGAAAACTGCTCTTTCTGTCATAGCATCATCTCCGGATGTGCTCAGATACGAGATTATCAAGGATCTTGGCAATTACAATGAAATTAACTGAGATCGGGAGCAGTGACATGGAAATCAAATTTTGCCGGTTATGCCTGGCTGCAGCCTTTGCTTTTGCCTTTGCCGGATGCGGCGGAGGCGGTTCTTCTGATCACGGCGGTGATGATCCGCCTCAGCCTCCGGTTGACGATATTGCTGATGCTGATATTCGGGACGATGTTCCTGAAGGACGTGACCTCAGTTATCTGCTTGGAGATCCCGGAATTGATCTTCCTACGACAAATGACGAGTTTGTGGATATCGTAATTCCTGAATCTGACAATGCGGAATTTTCTCTCAGGAATGTCAGATATGGCCATGTGCAAAAAAATCAGAATGGAACCTACAGATATTATCTGCCGCATGATCTCCTTAACGACAATTCATGGAATGATTATAAGGAGGTAGTTGAATATACCGTGGCCGGAGAACTGTACTACGTCTCTTTTCCGCTTGCGGCGGATCCTCTTTTCTTTGAGCAGTGGCATTTGCGCAATGTTGCCCAGAGCGGTTTTCTGGCGGATAAATATGTTCATGATCTTTTACCCGGCAGAGATATAAATGTCATACCCGCCTGGAAGAGCGGGGCAACGGGAGCTGGCGTTTCAGTTGCAGTTATTGATGCCGGATTTGACACATCTCATGAGGATCTCAAAAAGCAGCTTGATCTGGAGCACAGCTACAATTTTGCAGACGGAAACAATGATCCGGCGGATCTTGTCAATGCTCACGGCACTGCCGTTTCGGGAATTATAGCCGCCTCTGCAAAAAATAAAAAGGGTGTGAGAGGCATTGCCTTTGATTCCAAAATCATTGCTTTAAAGGGTTTAAACAATGAAAGAGGCATTTTTTCAAGCCAGTTTCTAAATTACGCGGACCTGGTGAATCAGAGCTACAGTCAACAGATTCCGTCGATTGACTACTCCCTGGCTGATTACATTGATGCTCTTTATGAGAAGGATATTCCCGTTGTGAAGAGTCATGGTAACGAATTTTTGAAAAAATACTTATCAAAAAGCAGCTGCACAAAGCTGGGTGTTAACTGCTTTTTCAAGCAGGGATCCTACTACAATGTGTCTCCAGGCGTCATACCGGTAGCGGCGCTTAGCGGCGGGGGAAAACATGCTGAATATTCCACCGGCGGATCTGATATATGGATTTCTGCATTTGGCGGAGAGAATAACAAAATACTGACCACTGATCCTACATCATGCGAATTCCAGCTTGTCGGAACTTTATTCAAAGCCGGTTTCGAATTTGATTTTGCCAGAGGTGTCTATGAACCGTATAACATCGGATGCAAATACACATCCAATATGAACGGTACTTCGTCAGCTGCTCCTATGATTTCGGGAACTGTTGCGCTGATGAAGAGTGCCGTGGCGGATCTTACAGTACCTCAGATTAAATATGCTCTGGCAAAAACCGCCGTCAATGATCTTGGTGATAGAGCCATGTCTGACAGTGACGTAGAAGATCCCGACATGGAAAATCTCACGGTGCATAAGGGCTGGACGTCAACCCAGTCCGGACTCAGATTCAGTTCAGTTTACGGATTCGGAAGGGTAAATGCCGGCCGGGCCGTAGATTTGATAAAACGGTGCAGTGAAGATGAAGACTGTAACCGCCGGAACGTGAAACCGTTAAAAATTACCTCTACAATGTCCGAATGCGTTTCTGTAGAGAACGGGGCAGAATACAACTCGTTTGAATGCGAGATTGGCGGTTTTGTTGACGAGGACGGTGATGATTTTACCGGAAATGCACAGATAGAGCATACAGTTCTGTCTGTAAATGCTAACTCGCTTGTTTACCCGGGGCCTGTAAATTACGGTGCAATTACTTTAACCCAATTTGAACTTGTTAAGAACGATTTCAGAAATGCTGTCAGTTTTCCTAAACAGATGCACGAATGCATATCGCTCCTGCTCGGTGATACGATTATGATGTCAAATAATGTTTTCTATCTTGCTCCGTTTAACGATTCGAAATTCACTCTTTATATCAGGACTGTTTCGGATCTTTCTTCCGAGCAGGTTGATCCGCAGATAATTTTGTATGTCTATCCGGATTGACAGAGTCATAGCGGCAAATTTTTTTGCCTGACAGAAAAAATTATTTCTGTTTCAGGGTGATATCTGATCGCGCTTCGTGTCAGCGCCATGAAGGAATTGATCCAGCGGCGCGACAGACAGACACTCATGAATTCTTCGGGTGCCGAGCCGTATGATATCGTAGCATCACTGTTGCCGGGATAAACTGCTGTGCCGGATCAGAAATGACCGGCGCCTGACGGAGAAAACGAAGTTAATAAATCCCAAGGCTTCAGGCCGGCGCACATGCGTCCAATCTGATCTCTTCAGTTGACATCCTCTGCCTAAAGGATCCGGATCCCTGCCGTCATTGAGAAAGACGGAGTCTGTCTCTGTCAGCAAGAAGGGTTATGTCTGATTTTATGCTTTATAATCCCTCCCTGAAGGACGCTGTTTTACGGCACGATCAGACAAAACGGACAGCGGACGTTATTCCGTCATCCGAAACTGTAAACCTTCATTTCCGGGAGATGTCAGTTCTCTTCTGTTATGTTTTTTCTGATCCGGGCAGGATCCTTACGCATCTGAAGGCACCATCGTATGAGCATTTGAGCATGAAATATGTGTGCAGGATGCTTCCCACCCTAACATATTCGAAATTTACTCCGCGGAAAAAAAGTCCCTGTGGAATACTTTCCTCTGATTTGCCGCCTGATACCGAGCTGTACAGTCCGGTAATGTATTCATCAGAAAACGGCGTATCATATCCGAATGTAAATTCTCTGCAGTCCAGGAGCACACTGAGCCAGTGTACTATGGTGAAGAATGCATGAAGATTCTTCAGTTCAGGAAGTTCATTGTAAATGGCGCTGAAATAGAATCCGCAAACCACTCCGCCGGTATATATCAGTCTCTCCGCCATTTTTATGTAATCAGTTTCGTGATTGTATTCAACTCTGATTTCAGTACTTATGCTCTGACTGTCAATTTTAAGTTCAGACAGTATTTCTCTTGCTTTGGTGAACCTGTCGCCTTCGAGATCTGTAAGGACTGATAAAAAAATTTTTTGATTTCTCCTGGTATTTTTGTACTGAGCTGCAAGATCAATTCTGAAAAATGCATGGTATGCATGTTCTGAATAAATTCTTGTTATTTCATCCTGATCATAAGATATTATTTCGGATCCGTTAAAATATGAAGCAGTGGCAAGAGCTTTACTTTCAGCAAAGGCTTTGCTTACTGTCTTGTCAAAACGAATGAGATTCTCGCAGGAATGCCCGGTGCTTAATACCGCAAGCTCCTCTATGAACAGCGGATTAATGTTATCCATAGTATACGGTTCAAAATCGAGAACAGCCCTGATTTCCGGACTGGAGATAATTTTTGAGTACGGATCCGTATTTTTGCTGTGAATGAAAGTCCATCCTTTTTTTGTAATCAGATCAAGTACTGCCGCACTTCTGCAGACTGACGGAACTGCGTTTCTCATGATCTTTTCTTTATCAGATGATCTGTCGAGAGGTATTGATTCCTTAGTCTGAGGCCAGCAGATCCTTATTATATTTTCCAGGGTTAAAGGTATGCCTGACGGCATTGTGTTCTGGTTTTTCCAGGATCCGAGATTATATGTGCTGCTGTTCAGAAGCATCCTCAGAATATCCCGCACTCTCATGTTTCTGGTGTTGAGTTTCCTGCAGTCGCACTCCTGTCCGGTTATATCGCTAATGCAGGAGGTGAGTGTAAAATCGAGAGGATCAGATCCAGGCTTTGCACCTGTCCGGGCTGATTTCAAAGTTGAATCAAAGGCACACGATTCTGCCGAATCAAAACTGCACGCGTAGAATTTAAATTCACCAATCCCCAGTTTTTTTAATTCAGTTTCGACCATGCTGCTGAACTGTTCACCTGTTTGAATTCTGTCGTTTTTCTTTCCGGTTAAAACAGATATATGGGCAGTGAAATCCGATTCTGGTGTATGGATGCCGGCTTTTTTCTGAAAATACATCGGAAGACCGAGTTCAGTGCGCCAGCGGTTTAAATCAGCATAGGTTTTATTGCTGTCTCCTCTGAGAAGAATAACATAGTATCCGAAGTCAACCGACATAAAAAAATCGGTCACAAAGGCTATGAAGAGATTTCTTGTAATTTCCATGCGGCTGAGTATCAGCCTGGCATTTCTGCAGTCGTCGCGGCAGATCTGAAGACGCGGATTTGATATCTCTTCTGAAGAATTTCTGAGAGATCTGTAGATGGCACGATCCATGATATCACCCCTTAATTACTTTTGCTTTCGCTTGTGGAATAAAGGAAAAACCTACACAAAACAGTTGAAGCGCCGGGACTTTGCTTCAACGATCGCCGATAATTACCGGCTGCCCGGAAGCAGCGGATTTTCGACACTGGATTATTTTATGAACATTGACATCCTGCTCTGCCTAAAGGCAGGGGATTCGTGCCGGTTCCCGCAAACGGCTGCTTTCGGCAGTTTCTGCTGCTGACCGGCAGTACGGTTCACTTACAGGCTCTGCGGCCATATGCCGTCACAGAGAAAGTCGGGATATATCTCTGTTAGCAGGAAATACTATACCTGATTGTATTCCTCACATCAGCGTCCTAAAGAACGCGGTTTTACGGATCTGCAGATCGCTCAGATATATACGGGTTTTCTGCTGATTGCTCCTGACGTGTCCGCTGCTTCAGAACCGGTATTATTTTTTATGTTCCTGTCCGGATTAATGAATCCTAGCATAAGTCTGCTTATTGCTCAATAATAGTGTTATCAAATTGCTGTATAGTTCACAAATATAATTATTTTGTTAAATATATTAGAAATGTATGTCATTATTAGACGTTTTATACTGAAACGTTTTTTTCTGGTATCCGGTAAATTCCAATGTTGCGGGGGTTGATTTTGTGTTTTGTCCGGCACCGCTTTTAATCACAATAGTTATCCCGGTTCTGCAGCATACTTGCAAGTGTGATATAATTCCGTGAATTTTTTGCGGATGATATTTTGATTAGAAAACCTTTATTTTTCACAATAGGACTTCGTTACTCCGGAGCTTTGGGATCCTCGGGGTTTGCATCTTTTGTGTCTGTGATGTCCATTATTGGTGTATTTCTTGGCGTTGCTGCACTTATTGTTGTTACCTCCGTAATGAACGGACTTGAAGATAATATGAAAAGCCGTACGCTTTCAGTTGTTTCTCATGTTCTTGTTTCCAACGGCGGGCAGGGTAAAAGTTTCATTGATAATAATCTTGAAAAGATGCTGATGAGTTCTCCGGGGGTTGTGACTGTTGCTCCTGTGATTGAAACAGAAGCAATTGTTCAAAGCAGCAAAATGCTGACAGCAGTCAGTATCATGGCTGTAGATCCCTCATCGTATCCTGATGATGATCTTATACGTCGCTCCACATCATTCGATGAAGATGTTGATCGTATTTCAAATCTTTCCAGGGCTCCGTTTGGTGTAATTCTTGGAAACCGTCTTGCAAACAGTCTGGGTGTTATTGCTGGTGACAAGGTCAGAATAATTTTCCCCCGCGGTGTGCGTTATACAATGGCAGGAAAAATTCCTGCAGAAAGACTTTTTACTGTTGTTGCCGTGTTCAGATTCGGATCTGATGCAGATTCCACCAAAGCTCTGATTACTCTTGATTCCGCCCGCCGGATTATGCGAATGGGGGACGGTTTTGACGGATATCGTGTATGGCTGGAAGATCCGTTTACTGTTGATGATTTTGAAGCAAATCTTCCTGAAAGCGTAGTCTACCGTGACTGGCGCAGCGAGCGCGGAGAACTTTTTCAGGCTATAGCCATGGAAAAGAAAATGATGGCGCTCATGCTGTTTCTTATTGTATTTGTGGCGGCATTCAATATCCTTTCTTCTCTGATTATGATGGTTATGGATAAAACCGGAGAAATTGCAATTCTGCGAACCATGGGACTAAAATCCATAACTGTCATGGCCGTTTTTGTTTCTCAGGGAATGGTTTGCGGTATTCTCGGCACAGTTCTGGGGATTGCAGGAGGACTTCTTGCTGCAGATAATCTTAACGAAATTCTGGGATGGCTCGGTTTGTCCGATCAGTTTCTTCTCGGTGCCCCGCTTCCTGTTCTGATTCAGCCGTATATGGTTGTGCTGATAGCATTCTGTTCTTTGCTGCTTTCTGCTCTTTCAACTCTCTATCCGTCTTACAAGGCATCGAAGGTATTGCCTGCTGAGGTTCTGCGTTATGAATAATGTGATACTTGAAACAAAGGATCTTCATAAAATATATAATGAAGACAAGATAAAAACCGAGGTGCTGAAGGGAATTAATCTAAAGCTCTGTGAAAACGAGATGGTTGCCATAGTGGGCAGTTCAGGATCAGGAAAAAGCACGCTTCTTCATATTCTTGGAACACTTGATCGCCCTTCCTCCGGTGAAGTAATTTTCAGAGGTGAAAGCATCAGCGGCTGGACAAGTAACAGACAGGCGGAATTCCGCAATTCCAAACTTGGATTTATATATCAGTTTCATCATCTTCTGAATGAATTCAGCGCGGAGGAGAATGCGGCAATGCCTCTGATGATAAGAGGGGAGTCCGGTGCCAAAGCTCTTTTAAAATCAAGAGAAATGCTTAAGGCCGTCGGACTCGGGCATAGACTTTCGCATCGCCCGTCAGAACTTTCTGGCGGCGAGCGGCAGCGTGTTGCCATAGCACGTGCTCTGGTCAACAGTCCCGAACTGGTTCTTGCCGATGAGCCTACAGGAAATCTTGATTTTAGAACCGCTGATGAGATTTTTAATGTTATGAGGAATATGCACAGTGAACTGGGTACATCCTTTGTGGTTGTTACTCACGATCGTGAGCTTGCCGGAAGATTTGATCGCGTAATTGAGATAAAAGACGGACTGGTGATTGCAAGTGAGTAGTTTAGCGTTCTTTATCGGACTTCGCTTCAGTCGATCCCGCCGTACCTCAGGTTTTGTATCCTTTTCCACCATATCATCAATGATTGGTATTGCCGTCGGTGTAATGGCCCTTACCATCGGTCTTTCCGCAATGAACGGATTCGAGCATGAACTTGAGGACAGGGTTCTTTCTGTTGTTCCGCAGGTGGAGGTAACTACTCAGAGCGGGTATCTGAGAAATTATGAATCGTACATGGATATGCTTAAGGAAAATCCGAGAATCATTGCTGCAGCTCCATTTATCAGAGTTAATGCCCTCCTTGAAAAGAAAAACACATTCAAATCCATACAGATCAAGGGTATAGATCCAGACAGGGAAACCTCTGTTGTTGCCATTGATCGCTACATTACTCCCGGTGCACTTGATACCCTGAGAGAAAAAGGAAATATTATCATCGGAAGTTCCATAGCGGAAAAGTACGGTATTTCCGTCGGTGATTCAGTTTCTTTTCTTGTTGCTCCGAGAGGATCATTTTCCGATACCAAAATTGCAGCTGCCGGGCATCATTTATTTAAGGTAACCGGTTTATTTAAAATGTCGGGTCAGCTTGACTCACTCACTGCCTTTACTGGTATCGGTGATGCTGCTGAAATTTTGAAGTTCCCCGAGGATGCGGTGGAGGGACTGAGTGTAAGAACAACTGATTTTCTTGATTCTCAGCATATCGTGCTCTCTCAGGCAAGAACATATCCTGTAGCTGTTCTGGTTGGAAGCTGGATGCAGACTCAGGGTCATCTTTACCGTGATATTCAGATGGTCAGGCTTATAGTATATATATCCCTGTTCATAGTGATTGCTGTAGCGTGTTTCAACATAGTCTCCAGTCTGATGATGGCACTTAATGATAAAAGAAGTTCTATTGCAATTCTTATGACAATGGGAGCAACCCGTTTTCTCATCGCCCGTATTTTTATTGTTATGGGTATGATAAATGGAGCTCTCGGTGTTTTGAGCGGTCTGGTTTTGGGGTTTGTAATTTCTTCAAATCTTGGTGAAATTTTCCATTTTATTGAAAGAGTCTCAGGAAAAACCCTCTTAAGCAGGGATCTTCATTTTATTGATTTCATTCCGTCAGAAATTCACGGAGTCGACTTTTTTGTTGCCGGTGCAGGGGCTCTTATGATCTGTCTGATTGCCACTCTTTATCCTGCCTACAGGGCGGGGCGAACCATGCCGGCACAGGAATTAAGCCGTGGTAAATAGCTTCCGACAGTCAGACTGTCGCAGGTATCTTTTTGTGTGAAACGCTTTTTTAGCGCCGGTTTTAATCTGCGGTCTGTGTTTTTATGCTTCCTTTCTTTCTTAGTTTTTCATGCCTTTCGAGTACAGCGCCTTTCATTTTTTATTCATAAGGATGCAGTGCATGAACAGGAGTGTGAATAGAGTGATTCCAAAAATTCAAAATGATTCTTATTTTTCTGAATTGTTCCGGAACTGTTTCCTGAAAAGGAGCCAGATTATTGCTGCAGTCAGAACGGCAAGAGCAGCTGTGATAAACACGAGTTTGAAACGGTCGAATGTTGCTGCTATTTTATCGAGATTGTTGCCGACGGCGGCTCCTATAATAATCCACATGCCGGTATAGATGAATGTAGCGGCCGAGTTGATTAACAGAAATTTTGAGAAGTGAATACGTCTTGTCATTCCGCAGAATATGTAGATGGGACCGCGGCTTACCGGTACGAATCTGGCGAAAATTATCATGCCAAATCCGTAGCGCTTGTAGTATTTCTGAAGCAGGGCAAATCTCTTTGGTGTCAGAATGTATTTTACGGGGCGGATTTTCTGAACCCCTGGACCGAGAAATCTGCCTTCGGCGTACATTATGCAGTCTCCGATAACAACGCCAAAAAAGCAGAGTACAAAGGCTATAAGCATTGATACGTTAGGTGCTGCATCACTGATGCCAGCAACAACACCCGCTGCAAAAAGAACGGCATCCTTGGATACGGGAAGACCGAGTCCGCAGAAGCAGAGAATAACGAATATAATCACATATCCGGTGTCTTCCCATGATCTGATGAATTCGATCCAGTCAGCAACAGATCCCATGGGTTTTAATCAGAAAGCCCGTCTGAATGGTGTTCTTCTCTGTTGTTTTTCGGGCTGCCGTGTTTGACGATGGTAAAAGAAGGAGCTTTCTTTGGTTCGGTATGCTCATTCTGCTCCTGCACACGCTGATTTTCCTCAATTGCCTTTTTTTCTTCGGTCCGTTTCTGAGCCTCTTTTTCCTTCTTGTTTCTGCGATATATGAATATCGCCAGAGCTGATACTGCTAAAACGGTGAATATCAGAATGCCTGTCTTTCCATCAGACAACCATTTTGCCAGATCCTCTCTGTTTTGAGCTCCGTAATGACCTATGAGAACCCAGATAGGAACAGATATTGCGGCTGCAAAACCGTCCATAAGCAGGAATTTGAAGAAACTGACTCGGCGGCTCATTCCTGCACAGAGAAATGTAGGTGAACGGAGTACCGGGAGAAATCTTGCTATAAAAAGAACCCATATTCCGTAGCGGTTGAACAGTTTCTGAATTTTTGCGAAGCGGCTCGGCGGAAGAATTGCTCTCATGGGGCGGAATTTCTGTATGCGGTATCCGAATATACGTCCCAGCAGATACATTGTTCCGTCACCGGCAAGAACGCCTGCAAATGATATTATCAGCATATATGTCAGATGCATCAGATGATGCTGCTCGTCTCCGACGCCGGACATTATGCCGCCGGATACAAGTACAACATCCTCAGGAATAGGTAAACCGAAGCCGCATCCTATCAGAATTGCAAAAACAATGGCGTAGCTGTAATCCTGATATCCTGCAAGCCATGCTACTAGTTTTTCTATGTGTTCCATTGAAGTCTCAATAATTGTTGGGAGATTCGAACAAACGTACGTGCAGCGTACTGACTCGAATGTTTGAGTATCTCTAATTTATACCACAAAAGTTAAATCTTTTCTATTACTGCTCCTGTTTAACCTCACTGTCCCTGTATCTGTATCTGTATCTGTATCTGTTTAAATTCGGCTCTGCGGTCAGAACCTTTTGTCACATACGAAACTGCAGGCATATTGTAGATAGCTATTTTATTTGAGCTTAACCCCCTCTTTTTTTAGGCTCTTTACAAAAACAAGTTGGAAATATCCGATTCACCTTATTTCTAATAATCATTTTCGTTATTTTAATAAGAATCATTTCCTGTATCTTATTGTTTATTATCTTCGGGATGTATCCATTATTTTTAAGAAGAAATATTCATCATCTCTAAATCCGTAAGCATTCCTTCTTATAGTTTTAATCTTA
>JAEEOK010000023.1 GCA_016284235.1 Succinivibrionaceae bacterium | reverse complement strand
AGGATAAGGATTATAAAAATGTCATTAGTTTTTGGAAAAGCAAATGCGGGATATCAATTAAACGGCAGGCAGCCATAAATGTCAGTTCGGTAAAAAATGCCATACCTAATATTGATACAAGTGTAGATAATCAAAATAATCCGGTTCAGGAATTACCGCAAACCATCCAAGCACAAATTGATAGTAATGGCAAAACAGTCGATGAATTGCCATCAGAAATTGTCGAAAACGTTGATATAAATGTACAGCTACCTTCTGATTTAAAACAGGATCTTGAAGACCTTATTCTCAATTCGGGGCGTTCGCAAGAAATGGCAGTAAAAGTTGAGAAAGCGGTGGCTGACGGCATTAAAGAAGAAATGGCCTTGAGTTCAATTCATTTCAATCTTAAGGCTGTTACAGATGATTTTCATGCAATTTATGAATTGATAAAGCCATTAGTGAAAAAACATCTCAAGGAGGTTGTTCAGGAAAAAGATGATGCTGTTAAAAAGTCACCTTGTGAACCATCCATTAATGAGAAAGTGCAGAAGGTATTGCGTGAGAAGAAATATTCTGGAGAGATTTTTAATTCTGTAGCATCGATTGTAAGCAAGAATCATAAAGAGAAAAACGTTAAATTGCTTGTGTACAGAACTCTTGTTGCGAAATACGGGCAAGATAAAGGATTAGAACTTTATCGCCATGTGAAGCCTTTGTTATAAAAGCAGTGCCGGGGTAATCCCAGACACTGCTGACGATTCTCTAAACTAAGATAGGCGTTTTGGCTTTTCTATCCTGGTAACCTTGTGCATCTCTCCATGATTGCGTAATTTTGTCGAATGGGTGCGAAGCCACTTCCGCCTAAATTCATCTTCCTCCCTCGTTTTGAACAAAAATCAGAGGCGCAAAGCCTTTATTTTAACCATTCACTTTTTCCTAAAATGCCCTGATTTTACTTTTGCACTGCACTCATGAATGATAGTTTTGTATTGAGTTTTTCTGAGCGCGCAATATCTTCAAGTTTATATCCGTGAAAAGTTAACAGTTCAAAGATTCTGCCGACTTTAGAATCTCTTCTGTTAATCTCTTTAGAGATTACTTCAAGATCTATTTTGTTCTCAATGTCATCCAGTTCAGAGATGCCAATGGTCAGTTCTTCAGGTTCGCTATAATTCACTATGGTTAACTGACGGTTTATTCCTGTTCTGTTATCTATTATTTCTGCCTCAACTGCCCGTTGACACCGTGTTTTTCCACAATAACCTTGAACATATGACCGGTACATGCGAAATGGAGGTAACGAGTTATTTTTAAAAGGTAGCATATATTTTTCAAATAGTTGATTGCTGTCATGAAAAGATGCTCAAGGAGGTTGAATGTGATAAGATCAATGCTGTAACAACTGTTGAAACAGGAGCAAAAACAGAAATGGAATTAATACAGAGTTTTTCAGTAGACCATACGCTCATAGTACCGGGTATTTTCACAAGCAGGGTTGATTCTCTAGGAGAATATTCTGTTACAACCTATGATATAAGATTAAAACGTCCTAACAGAGAGCCGGTCATTGATGTTGCGGCAATGCATTCGCTTGAACATATTATTGCGACATACCTTCGAAATGATCCGGACTGGAAAAACGAAGTTATATACTGGGGTCCTATGGGCTGTCTGACAGGTTTTTATCTCATTCTTAAGGGCAACCGTACACCGCAGGAAATTTTTTCACTGCTTCTGAGTGCTTTCAAGTCTGTAAATAATGTTCAGGAGGTGCCCGGCACCGCTCCGGAAAATTGCGGATACTGCCGTATGCATAATCTCGAAATGGCAAAATGGTATGCAGGAGAGTTTGTCGCCTATCTTGAAGCAAATTCCGGTAACAGTGCAATCTTTGAATATCCTAAGACTGAACGTCTTGTTACTGAGGACGGACAGCACTTCTATGATTCATGATCTTAGGATGATGTTTTTATCGGCTAAAACCACAGTGTGAATCCAAGCTCATCCCGACAGAGAAAAAAATCAGTATAATGTTCTGTCCAAAAACTATCACCCGTGATTGAACTTTTTTCGCCTCCGTTGCCACTTATGACGTGACGGAGTTTTTTCAAAAAAACAGCTTCCCGACAGCACGGTAACTGTCCTAATGAACTCAATGTTTTTTTCTTTCAAATCTGAGAAATGCCCTTCTCGGGTTTGTCCAAAATACAGCAACAATCATGTGATAGACTTAACGATGAAACTGTTTTCATGCAAAGTTTCAGAAACAGACAATACACCGAATGACAACCGGTTTACGAACTTTACTGCTATTTTTTTTGATCTTTGTTTGATATATTTTTAAGACAGTTTCTATTTTTTATTGCAATTACATATAATTCTGATCATGTATTATGAGTATGAAAGCAAGAATTATAGCGTCGGGATAATTTTCTGCAATCCCGGTAGTGAAGAAGGATTGTATTTACCATGAGTTTTTCGATTACAAATAAGCTTGTTCTTATCAGTATAACTGCTGTAGCTTCGGTGGTGGCCGTTGTTATAGCTCTGTCATACATCAATTCTTCAACATTGCTTGAAAATAATGTCAGAAAAGAGATCCTTCCGGCAAAAATACAGGCGATTACGGCAGAACTGCAGAAGGAACTTCAGCCGTTGCTGACCATGTCGATCGGTATGAGCAGTGTTCTTGAAAAGATGCCGCAGGTCAATACCGGTGCGGCAGCTGCTGAGGATGATCAGAAAATTGTTGAATATCTTACTTCTGTAAAAAATGTCTACAATACTTCGGCTGCATTCTTTGCCTCATCCATTTCTGAAAGATATTATGTCTACACAAGATTTTTAAAGGTACTTTCAAAAGACAACGAGAAAGACCGTTGGTTTTATGATTTGATTGAAAGCAGAAAACCGTATCTGTTTAATCTGGATCTTGATGAAAATACCGGAATGCTGTCGGTGTTCCTCAACTATATGGTAAAGGATCAAAACGGCAGACTGCTGGGTGTGGCCGGTGTCGGTAATTCGCTGGAAAAACTTACCAACAGAATAAATTCGTTCAATCAGTCTGATACAGGGAAGGTATACCTGATAAATGAACGCGGTGAAATAGTTCTGGGAGGGGGAGAGAAAAAGGCAAAGACGATTTATTCCGACGATTCTGCCGTGATGAAGAAAATTCTCGATTCTCGTGATTTTGAAATTCACAGGATCGTAAGAAACGGGGAATCGTACATTGCCGGATCCTACTATATTTCAAATATCGGCTGGCATATGCTGATGGAGATCCCTAAAACTGCAGTTTTGAAGGATGTAAGCAGGTTGGCGATTATGGCTGTGATAATATGCCTGGTGTGCATCCCGCTGTTTTCCCTGCTACTGGCGGTGCTGGTTCGCAGAATCATGCGGCCGATCAGAATTATTTCGAAGCAACTGCTTGAACTTGACGGGGATCTGACTTTCAGAGCTGATTATGCAGAGAAAAATGATGAAATCGGAGCTATAGCCAGAGGTGTCAACTCATTCATTGAAAAACTGCAGAATCTGATTGTTGGCAGCAAGGAAACATCTGAACAGATGTACGAACTGTCTCAGAACATCGAAAAGTCGTCTGAAACTGCAGCTGTATCGCTTGACAGACAGAAACAGTCTACAGATGCATTTGTCGAATCGATATCCCAGCTCAGTCAAAGTGCCTCCGGTATGGCTCTCAATGCCGAGGAGGTTGCGAAAACCACCAATGATGCAGCGGATGTTACCAACAGAGGTACGGAGCAGGTTAAGATTATGATTGGTTCCATGAATAATGTTACCCAGCGTGTTGATACCGCAGTTTTGAAAGTTGGAGCGCTGAACGAGGCAGCCCAGCAGATTAAAATGATTCTGAGTGTTATCTCCTCAATCTCTGAAAAGACATCTCTGCTTGCTCTTAATGCGGCAATTGAAGCTGCCAGAGCGGGGGACGCCGGACGCGGTTTTGCTGTAGTTGCGGATGAGATCAGAACTCTGGCCACCAGAACCAAAAATTCCACCGTAGAGATATCTCAGGTTATCAGTGAACTTCAGGACAGTACTTCGGAACTTAACTGTTTCATGCTTGAGTCTCAAACGGATACCAAGGAGACCATGGAGATTGCCAGTCAGACAGCTCTGCTGCTTAAGGAAATTGCCGATCTTACCGTAAGGATCAACGGAATGATTACTCAGATGTCGGCTACTGCTGAAGAGCAGAGTGTGGTTACCGGAACACTGAGCGAACAGGCAGGGGAGATTGCCAGGATTAATGATGAGATCCGCAGTCTGCTGATGGACCAGGGCCGCAAATTCCTCATGCAACAGGAATTTACCTCTCAGCAGAAGGAGCATCTCGATATATTTACCGTATGAGAAAACTAAGGCGGCGATGTCGACGGCATAATGACGGTAATGCGAACAGACAACAATCCCGGAGAGTGTGCATGCTTTTCGGGATTTTTATTTACGGACTTGGTTTCGGAATGCGGCTGATTAAGTTACTCCGAACAGGTGGCTTTATCTTTGC
>JAEEOK010000022.1 GCA_016284235.1 Succinivibrionaceae bacterium | reverse complement strand
ATACTGTTCATGAGCTTTATTTCTTCAAGTTAATTTTTCAGTATAAAACCATTAAAGCTGTACAATTAATAGTCGCACATATAAAATCTATGATACACATCACATAATTATCGATTATTTGATCAAATATTGATCAAATAATTCTTGAGATTCAACTGCGGAACGTCGGGTCAGTAATTTATCTGCACACGCTAAAAAGGCGGACAGTCATCCTCTCGGCTGAAACTGCAGGTTTTCCCGCCCGCATGGGTTATAACTACATATCAGTCCGACTTGATATACAGTTGATAAATATATCGGTGAGTTCAGGATCAAACTGAGTTCCCCTGCCCTCCTTAATAATTTCAATCGCTTTTGACTTTGGAAATGGCTCCTTGTATACACGAGGAGAAACAAGAGCATCATAAACATCAGCAAGAGCCATTACACGGGCTTCAAGAGGAATCTGTTCACCGGAAATACCTGTAGGATATCCTTTTCCGTCATAACGCTCATGATGGAAAAGAGCTATATTGTATGCTATGGAGAAATACTTTTTGTCCTCAACATTTTTTATGCTTCTCAAAATCAGATCAGCACCAAATTCCGAATGTTTTTTCATTACTTCATACTCAACCACCGTAAGTTTGCCCGGTTTATTAAGCACATTATCCGGAATTTTGATCTTGCCTACATCATGAAGCGGCGCTGCATTTTTGATCTTCTCTATATTTGCCGGAGTCAGAAAAGAATACTTAGGCAGTTTTGACATACCGACAAGAAGCATCTCAACCAGATCGGCAGTGCGGGCAATATGTCCCCCGGTGCTGGCATCTCTTTCCTCTATAACATCAGCAATGGTTCTTATCATATGCTGCTGAAGATTAACTATTCTCTGTCCCTGAGATGTTACCTGTTTCTCATACGAAACAAACATAGGTATCAGAAATACCGCTGATATAACAGCAAATCCGACAGAAACAACAAGAGAACCGTAGTCACAAAAAACAAAATATGATATTGCCGCAGAAACAAGAAGCATAGCAACAATTTTCAAACATGACACTAAAAGTCCCAATTTGAAACCGTAAACAATGTTGGTATCATCTCTCATTTCTTTTGATTGAGCATCCATTATGAAACTTCCTTTTAAAAGTCAGCGCCATCTGACACTCCACACGGCTAAAGCCGCGGGATTCCTGCTTCACAGACCGCTGCATAGCAAACTGCATCCTACCCGATCTCCAGGAGATTTGCTTAATCCAGCTTTTCAGCAAGGCTTATATTTCCGTACGCTCTACGGTATTTATCTATCCTAACCACTGACGAACATATACTATCATATTTTGGATGTTAGTCCATACTTTATCTATGCACACTAAAAAGCTGGCTATCATCCTCTCTGTTGAAACCGTGGGTTTTCCCGCCCGCACTGGTTATAAAAAAAAACAAATCGAACCAACAGGAAACTCTGCACTCAAAAATTGCGTATCAGAAGCATCGGCCGTTATCCTATAACTCAAAGTTTTCAAAACAGTCACAGACTTCATAACATATTCAATAAATCTGTTCATTCAGTCAACGCGAGTTACGTTCATTTAAAGCGCAGATTACTGTTCATATAAAAAACATGGAGTATGATTATCAGACCGCACGTGCAAAATGCCTGTCATTCTAAAAACTTTCTTATCTTCAAGATATTTTTATTATCCTTGTATTCGTAAAAAACCCCGTCCATCAGTTTCTTGACCATCAGTATGCCCAGACCTCCTGTTTCTCTATCCTCGGCAGCGAGTGATACATCAGGTTCCTCCACACGAAGAGGATTAAACTCGACTCCGGAGTCGATGAATGTCAGATCAACTGATCTCTGTGCATTATTCATGACTATCTGAACTTCGACATCACCCGGTTCCTGCTCATAAGCATAACTGGATATATTACTGAAGATCTCATCAATAACGACACATATCTGAGGCTTTATACGCTTAGGGCAGTCATACATATCAAGAAATTCTGTAGCCATAGCTGTCACCGGTTCCAGTTGATCAAGAGTTGACTTAACAGTAATGCTTCTTTGCGGCATATCCGACTCCTTCACTTCATACCTTTTGATGTAGTGAATACTCATCATTGTGATATCGTCAAACTGCGGAGCACCTTTCACAAACTTCTCCACTCCTGCATAAACAGCGTCACAGACCTGCTTCGGTGCAACATCCGGATCACGATTCAGCACATCCAGAATTTCATCAATTCCAAACAGAGCAAAATCAGTTGATGTTGCCTCTGCCACACCGTCTGTATAAAGGAAAATGCGAGAACCAGGATCTATCTTAATCTCATACTGGCGATATTTTATCCCCGGCATTCCGCCGATAACAAAATCATGTTTATCCTTTATAGCCGCATATTTTCCCTGGGAATTTTTAAGAATAGGAAACTCATGACCGGCATTGGCCGCAGTAAGTACCCCTGTTGCCAGATCAAGAATACCGAGCCAAACGGTTACAAACATCTCCTCCTTATTGTTGCGGCAGATAATCTCATTAACCTCTGTCAGAGCATTGGCTGGACTCATGCCCTCCATGGCAGCGTTTCTAAGAAGAAGTTTGGACATCATCATAAACAAAGCCGCCGGCACTCCCTTTCCTGATACATCTGCGACCATCATCACCAGATGAGAGTTATCAAGAAGGAAATAATCATAAAAATCTCCGCCCACCTCTTTTGCCGGTATCATGGCAGCATAAATATCAAAATCGTCCCGATCCGGAAAAGCGGGGTAATCACTAGGAAGCATGTCCGACTGGATACGAGTAGCAAGTGACAGTTCAGCCTCTATCCTCTCCTTCTCCGCTGTCATATCAGTAAGATGCTTTTCATATTCAGAAATGTAAAATTCCATTTTTGACATGACATTCTTCAGATGATTCATTTCAGAGACTGACTTAAAGTCAAGATGAGAGAAATGATCCGCTACATCGCTTCCTTCCTGCTTATCCCTTGCATAGTTTGAAGCAGCTTCAGCTATATCGTTGATAGGATTGACTATTCTCTTTCGAAAATAGTAAACCATTGCAGCCGCCTGAAGAATGATAATCAGAAGTACGGAAAGAGAAAACTGAACAACAAATGATTTGACGCCGCGGTACAGATCGTTGAGAGAAACATCAGCAAGAACAAAGGCTATGATTTCTTTATGTGCATTATGAATAGGATAACCGCTTGTGCAGATCCATCCCCATTTTTCAGTATTATCTATGCTGTATGTCTTAGAATCATAATCCCAGTTGATAAACTCGGAAAGTTCATTGTCCTTGACAGGTTCCCAGTCTCCCGGATACGTGGCAGTTTCCTCATTATCGTCAGGATCAACTATGTAAACAAGAGACTTGGTTTTTTCATCATAAAAACCTATATAAACACCAAAAAGATCACTGTTGTTGAGGAACCGGTGCATAAGTCTGCGAATTTTGGAATATTCATCATCCGCATATATGTCAAGATATAGATCCCGGTACTCCTTAGTAAACGTCTTCTGTCTTTCTTCCTCCGGAAGAGCATGATACCTCTGCATAACCTTTTCAACGAGAGGCTGCAGTTCATCAGTGTATTCTGTAAGAGCGACGGAGGCACTACGGGCAAGATTGTAGGAGAGTGTTATGTACTGATTGCCAAGAGCAAAAGTATACATAGCAAGGCCTATCAGCAAGGCGACGAGACCCTGAATAATTGAACCCAAAACAGTGGAACGGAAAACTATATTCGAAACAGAATGTCCGCCTTTTTCCCCGTTTCCAACAGGTTCTACAGCAGAAATTGCATCCATGAAAATAATTTTATTCTATAGTGAGAATGCCGGAAAAACCGGTAATATCAAAAATCTCCTTTATCACGTCATTTACGTGAATCACCTTCATCCCGCCTCTGGCATTCATTATCTTCTGAACTGAGAGAAGAACGCGAAGACAGGCTGACGACATATAATCAAGTTTCTCCATATCGAGTGTCAGAGTTTCTATACCTACTATTGAACTCTTCAATTCAACATCAAAATTAGGAGCTGTTATACTGTCAATACGACCTGACAAATAAATAACCAAATCTGTTCCGTTTTTTTCTTTTTCGATAATCATTTCACCACCGCCTCATATTGCATAACGGCATATCAATTCAAAAACACTAAAGCAACCTTCTGCCAAACAGTTGATTCTGCTTCAACATCAGACAAATTCACTACCTAGCGCATAGTATAATGATTGTAAGATATTTGAATGCGAGATCCCTCGCAACTTGAAAAATAAATCTGTTTTTACAGCATATGCGCCGAAAAAAGCATCACAATTCATGCAGACTGACAATCTCAAGGCTAGAATCCCTTATGAATCATAACATTAGAAAAACTGACAGCATTCTCCGGGCAAACGCCAGGGGGATGATACAGTTCACAGCCCGTCAGACTACTGTACTGTCCCTGTATCTACAGCAATCGCCAGAGCACTTCCCAGCAGAATAAATATAATCGAAAGAACAAGAAAAACCCCGGCACCGCCAAGGGATCTGATTAATGCGTACAAAGTGACAATCCGGCCATCCTGACTGCGTTTCCCAACTCCGAACATATAGAGTATGCCGATTCTGTGATCAACTGCTCTGCCTACCGGGCTGAGCGTTCCGTCCGGCTGTATTGCCTGAATGACCGGATGCTCATACATATCAACTCTGACTCCCTTTACAAAGTAGATCAGCACTATCATCGCAGCCAGGACAAACCATGCGGCACCGTATTCCAGGTGAAAATAATCCATAAACTGTTCATTTTCGCCCATATCAGCAAGTCGGAACAGCGCAGCAGGAAAAACAGGTAAAAAAATTGTAACAGCACCGTAAAAAACAACAGCAGCCCATCTTGATAAGCCGTAAAACGTGATTTTAACAGGGATAGTCTCCCCTTTTTCATTCTTCTCAAAAAAGACGGGAGTATTGTCATACGGATTTTTGATTTCCTCTGAACCGTACTCCAGTTTTTCTTCACGGCGCTCAGCTCTTACAGCTTTTGTCTTCAAAACTATATCAGTTCTGACAGCCTTCTTCCCCTGAGTCATTGCAGCAAAAATAATCGCACCAAAGACAAATCCTCCAAGAAAAAGTGCCTGGGGATCATAATCATAAAAATAACCGAAAACCAGTGTGAGAATGACTGTGTAAATTGTCGGCTCAGCGAGCCACTGATAAGATTCATTAAAACGACCGGCTGAAACGGCTATCCTTCCTGTTTGTCCGTTCATAACAGCAGTAAGTTTCTTTGTTTTTACAACATACATCGGCATCAGAGCCGGCATGACACTCATATCGCCGGTGCTAATTTCTAGGTTTACACCTCTTGTCTGCATGACTTTTTCCACCTCGGGAAGAAAATCGGCATTAACCTCATCCTTTATACGGCGATCCGCCGCTGAATCTGATATATCACAGAGTTTTACCCTCTGTCCTGCTATGTAGCCATAGTCAAAAGGACGGACATATGACCAGTCAAACGGTTCTGCTTCATTCAGAACAAGATTGTTGAGTTGTTTTGACGCATTCACGGCAATGCCGTCTATAAATCCGGCGCACTGGTAACTGCGTTCTGTTCCGTCACGGGATATCTTCGCCTGCACAGGACCTTTTACAACATAATACGGCAGATAATAACCGCAAAGTCTTCTGATATTTGACAACAGCATTCTTCCTTCAGCTGTTGAAGAATGCTCCTGTGCCCACATTTTCATTCTCTCCATAGCCTCAGCTTCCGTGATGAAAAAAGGAATAATCAATTCCGGAAGCAGTTCGGGACTGCTGAATTCACTTCTGACGAGTTTACTGCCGCAAAAATCACAGGTCTGGGATGCTAGATTATCAGTAAAAACGATCTGTGCTCCGCACGTATTGCACAAACAGCTGTGAAACTTCATACCTGCTGTTTTCACGCTAGTGCTGTCCTTCTGAAGAGTTCTCCATGAATTCACAGATTTGCGCACATCATCTATTCCCGATGTCTGCCCGCAATGAGGGCAGGCATATGACTGCGTAAGAATGTTAAACCATGCGGGAGCACCGCAGTTTCTGCAAAATATGCGAAGAGGATTACGATTGTCAGCCATATAAAAAATCCGTTGTGGTAGCTGTAGATCACTGCACTCCCATCAAGCTAAGGCCTGATGGGAGTGCCAGTGAAAATAACAGTATGCATTTACTAAAACATAACCGCAGGGCTGATCTTACACGTGCAGAATCACGGATTCTCCTGCCAGTCAAAACTATACGAAAAAATTTCTGCAGTTTTCCAATGAATCAGATCTATTCCTCTTCATATACCTGCTCATCCGGGTATTCTCCATCATCCTCCATCGGAACACCCCAACCGTCATAGACGGCGTGGAATTTACTTAGCAAAGGTTTGAAAATCTGCTGATCCCTTTCCAATTCAGCCTCAGAAATAATCATATCCCTGTATGCATCAAAGGAAAAAACAACTCGATTTCTTTCGTCCCTAAACTCCTCTGCATCAGTAACTTCAAAACCCTGTTCGTAAACAGCCACAGCAAGTTTTTCAAGAAGTTTAAAATCGTGACTGGAAAAATGGTGCTCCACGGTATATTTCTGATTCAAATCAACACCGTCGGCACGCATTTCTTCAATTATCGCAAGATTTTCCTGTTTTATCGCATCGTTCATCAGTAACTCACAAATCAGTTTTTGATCAATGTTTCATCAAGTTTAAGGTTCTCGTTATAATTAATGCCGATGCCTACAGACAAAACAGCTTTTGCTATATTCTGTGCCTCCAGCAGTGAATGCTCGTGATATGCACCGCACTGAAATCTGTTAATTCCAGGGATCTCATCCTCACTCTTGACTGCAATTATACTGTACATAGCGGATCTCCAAGCTTCTGCTATATCCTGCTCCGAGGGTTGTCCTATAACAGACATGAAGAAGCCGGTACAACTGCCCATAGGAGAAATATCAATAATTTCACCAATTTCATGATTAAGATGCTGTCTCATAAACTGAGAAAGCAAATGTTCAAGAGTGTGCATACCCTTCAGATCCATAACAGCAGCATTTGGCTGACAGAATCTCAAATCATAAACTGTAATGACATCACCCTTAGGCGTATTAAATTTTCTTGAAATTCTTACAGCCGGGGCTTTCATCTTTGTATGATCTGCGGAAAAACTTTCAATTATAGACATAGACAACTCCTAACGTTACAGTTTACATTTTTTCAATTGACTGGAATACAGCGCAGACTGGGAAGCAACCTTGCCAGCCACATTCAAAAGCCATTTCTTCCCCTTATATGACTGACGGCTGTACCCACCCCACCCTTCATGATAATTCAGATACTGGCGGTATGCATCCCATTTGGAAACCCCGTTCTTTTTATGCGATATATTCATATACCAGCCGATAAAATCAATAGCATCAGCAAAATCATCCCTGGATGACCAGGTATTGCCGGATGATTTCTGATAATTCTCCCACGCAGGATCCTGCGCCTGTGCATAACCGTACGCACTGCTGGCACGCCCTATAGGAATGAAGAGGAAATACTCCATAGGAGGTTTTGCATCCGGTACGAAGGATGACTCCTGCTTCATAATGGCCATCATAACATGAAGCGGAGCCCCCCAGCGATCTCGGGAACTCTTGGCATCCTCATACCAGTCCTCATTTTCTGTAAATATTGTGCACAGATTATTAGGATCACTTGGCATATAGGTGGAGCATCCGCCCGACAGAAACGAAAACAGCACCACCCCGAAAATGTATACTTTCATGATCTAATTATACATTTTTTTAAGATAATAACGTTTTTTACAAATCTTATTTCGTATGACTGTCGCCACATTTTCAAACATTTTCAAAACAGACAGTCATCTTTTGAAAAACAAATAAAAAAATGTTTCCGGACGGATGCAAGCTGTTCAGACTGCAGATCACATCAGAAGCTGAATCCAGGGAAAAGATAAAAAAACAGCCATACAAAAAGGCACTGCCTAAAGCAGCACCTTTATTCCAATGGCCTGAACTTATCCGTTTTTTTTTACTATGTGCGGGACAGATTCCTGCCGATAAACTTAGGGCGTTCATTAAGGATCTGTTCTATTTGCTCCTCACTCATACCCGACTTGCTAAGTCCCAGAATCTTGTATGTAATGTACGGACGGGCACTGAGAGCAATCATCATTGCCTTCATGGTTGATAAATCTCCGTTCTGAGGAGTACCGTATGCATACGTCAAAATTCCGGCACCAAGCAGATTTTTGACAGCAGGTTCATTAATCGGAAGATTAATAACACTGCGACGCTGAAGAACAAACTCTCTTAATACAGCCTTTTCCGTAAAATCCAGACACTTAATCATGTTCTGAAGACTTGACGCCTGAGATTTTGAAGAAGCCTCCTCAAAAATACTTGAGCATATGATGGTAATAATATGGCTTACAAAATAAGAAACTCCGACAACCATCCCCGCATACCAGTAATAATTATGATTGGTAATCCATCTGATACCCTCCTCTCCAACAACGCTGGCAGGAAGCATTACAATCATTCCGTTAACAAGAATGAACCAGAGCATAATCCAGTTTAATACAGCAAATCTTCCAAATCTAGAAATACATTTAGCCATTTTTTCATCTGTCAGAAATCTGACCGCCTCCAGTTATGATTTTGATAATTCATCTCTAGCAACTTATATGCCAGATATCATAAGCACTTGCAGAAACAGAGAAAAATCCGGCTCAGCGCCTGTTTGATACTCATTTTAATTTCTCAAAGGCAACAGCATACCCTGAGAGCCGATCTAAAGTTTTCAAGACGCCCGGCATGGCAGTGACAGCAGTACATACACAGGGTAACACATTAATTTTATAAAGTTTATTAGTTTTATACATAAAATAATTAAGTATTTTTAAAATTTACTATTGATTTTAAAGTTAAACTATTTTATTTTAGATCTAGGTCATATTTTTAAGACGTAGGTGCAAAAATGAAATATATACAAAAACTTGTAATGGCAGGAACTGCAGGTCTGTTTTGCTCAGCAGTTTCAGCGGCTGAATCGCAGCCTCAGCCCGATATGGTAGCCAACGGATTCATTATGATATGTGCAGCGCTTGTCATACTGATGTCCATTCCGGGAATAGCTCTTTTCTACGGTGGAATGGTTCGTTCCAAAAATATGCTGTCAATCATGATACAGTCACTTGTATGCTTCAGCTACATGTATATTCTGTGGGCAGTTTTTGGTTACTCCCTGGCTCTTGGATCAAATGACAGTTCTTTTATTCATCTTTTCTACGGTGACTTTTCAAAAATATTTTTGAAAGGTATAACGCCTGACACAGTGGATTCGAACAGTCTGACAGAACTGTGCTACTTTTCCTTCCAGGGTGCTTTTGCAGCCATAACAGCATGTCTTATCCTGGGATCATTTGCCGAAAGAATCAAATTCTCCGGTCTTCTCATAGTCATGCCGATCTGGTTCATACTGGCCTACATTCCGTCATGGCACATGGTTTGGGGCGGCGGCTGGCTGGATAGCAGTTTCGGAGTTCTCGATTTTGCAGGTGGTACTGTGGTTCATATCAACGCTTCCATATGCGGTCTTGTAGGTGCATATTTCATAGGCCGCAGAATAGGATACGGCAAGGAAAGCATGGCTCCCCACAGTCTGACCATAACCATGATAGGTACCTGCCTTCTCTGGTTCGGATGGTTTGGATTCAATGCCGGATCAAGTCTTACTCCTGACGGAATTTCTGTTCTTGCATTTACCAATACAATCCTTGCTCCGGCAGCCGGCGTGCTTTCATGGATGTGCGTAGAATGGATAAGAAGCGGTAAACCGTCAATGCTCGGTGCATGCTCGGGCGCCATAGCGGGACTGGTTGCCATAACACCAGCATGCGGATTCGTAAGTACAATGGGCGGGATCTGCATAGGAATTATCGCCGGTGCTGTATGCTACTGGGGTGTAAACGGACTTAAAAGAATGCTTAGAGTTGACGATTCACTGGACGTATTCGGTGTGCACGGAATCGGAGGAATCACAGGAGCTGTTCTGACAGGTATATTCTGTGCCCCGGAACTTGGCGGAACCGGATTTGGAAACGGCAATGACAGCATGTCACAGCAGATCTTCGGTCAGACAGTATCTGTAGTTGTTACAGTAATCTGGACGGCAGCCGTAGCCTATGCAGCTTTCTTTGCAGCGTCAAAACTCACGGGGATCAGAGTTCAGCGTGATGAGGAACGTGAAGGTCTTGATCTGGCATGCCATGGAGAAAGAGCATACAACCACTAATATACTGAACTTCCAAAAATGCAGACGGATCTGCTGAAATAACACAGGAGGCAGCAACAGCAGGTCCGTCCGGCAGAAAAGAGATCCTTATTGATAAGACTCTGACTAAAGGATAATATAAACTGGATTTTATGTTTCTATAATTTTAATAATACAGGTGATCTTAGATGAAAAGAATTACTGCAATAATTAAACCGTTCAAGCTTGATGATGTAAGAGAAGCTCTGAACGACAAGGGTATCAGCGGCATGACTGTAACTGATGTCAAAGGATTCGGCAGACAAAAAGGACATACGGAGCTATATCGCGGTGCTGAGTATGTGGTAGATTTTCTTCCAAAAACAAAACTGGAGGTTGTTGTCAAAGACGAGGATGTTGATGCATGCATCGAGGCTATAACCAAGGGCGCATATACCGGAAAAATAGGTGACGGCAAAATATTCATCAGCGATGTTGAAAGAATTATCCGCATCAGAACCGGAGAGGAAAACGAGGAAGCAATTTAAAATTCCCGAATACTGAATAGAAAATTGACCGGAGTTTAACGACTCCGTTTTTTTTGTAACGGGTGCAGCCATTTTGTCTGCAGAGATTTCGGACTCAACATTAGTTTTCTTATTTTTGCTTAATAACTTTGCCCGAAATGCTGATAATCTGTTATTCTTTACCCGTAGCTTGTCGCATGATGGTTTACTCAAAAAGCATCTGTCTCATGCAGATCGGTTTAACCGTCACACAGGATATGACGGTATTCAGTTGCTTTTCTGCAGGAAAGCCTCAATTTACAATAAGTATAAGGATATATAAATATGGATCTGATACCAAGTTTTTCAGTTGACCACACTCTCATAGTACCTGGAATCTTTATAAGCCGAGTTGATGTGCTTGGAGAGAACAAGGTTACAACCTATGACATAAGACTCAAAAGACCGAACAAAGAGCCTGTGATTGATGTGGCCGCAATGCATTCTCTTGAACACATAATAGCTACCTTCCTGCGAAATGAATCTTCCTGGAAGAACGAGATAATCTACTGGGGACCTATGGGATGTCTTACGGGTTTCTATCTGATTCTGAAAGGGAATAAATCATCGAAAGAAATATATGAACTGATACTGAGTGCATTCAAATCAGTAAATGAAGTACAGAATGTTCCCGGAGCAACTCCTGAAAACTGCGGAAACTACCTGATGCACAACCTTGACATGGCTAAATGGTATGCTGCAGAATTTGCAGACTACCTCTCAGCAAACTCCAATAACCCAAGGATATTTGAATATCCTAAAGTCGAAAGACCGGTAACTGAAGACGGACGCAATTTTTACGATTCATAACCGTCATAAAAGTTCCGTGCCAATTAAGCAGCTGGTGCTTTGTTAGCATAAATGAGGTTACCAGCTCACAGGAGATTTTGTATCTGCAGCAATAATCTCCACCATTTCCTGGATGGAAATGATTTTTCCATAACGTGAAGAACTGTCAATGCCTCTTGCTGTCATATCCGGTTCTAAATATAAAACACGTCCGCAGTTCTGAATTTTCATATTATTAAGAACTCCGTCACCGACAAATATAATAGTATCGTCAGCGGCAAGGATGGAAGATATCCGCTTAAGCTTCTTTTCCATGTCAGGCGGATCCTTATATATGTGTATCATTAAAACACCAGTTTATAATCAGCCGAATCAATAATTTTTCTGCAAAAATCAAGGGATACCGCTTTAACAGGAACAACAAAATCATCCGCAGTAAGATTACGCTCACGCAGATCCTCTTCAGATGCAAAAATTTTAGAAATTTCATACAGTTCAAGGACACCGAAAGTCCTGGCATGATCTCTGCTCAGCACGGCATCAGGCTGCTGATTTTTCTTGAGCTGATAAATACCGTCTCCAAGAAAAACTGCAGCAGGATCTTCAATAAAGGCACTCACAGCCAGGAGTGCATCCAGTCCCTCACGTCCTTTTCCTGTTCCGTGAGGAGGAGTCTGAAATATTACAACCAGTTTCATTTGAATTGCACCAGTCTGCAGCCTTCAGCAAGGAGTACAGCAAGATCTGAAAGCGATCCTATTTCAAAGCCTTTTTTCAAAGTTTCAGGTGTGACACCGCGCCGTTCTCCCGCAGAAGAACAGATAATCAGTCTTGCACCGTAAACTTCAGCAAACCTGCTCCACAGCGAAACAAGATCTGTTTCATCAGATGCGGGAGAAGTAAACTTCTGTGCATTGAGCACACCGTCTTCATAAAAGAAAACAGCAGCAACGGTATGCCTCTCCGCCGCCGCTCTTGCAAAAAGATAAGCCAGAGATGCCGATTCACTGCCATACGGGATACCGCTGACAAGCAAAACAAAATTCCGCTGTTCCATATCTTTGTCCTAAAAAAAAGGCAAGATCAAAGATCCTGCCTAATCTTGACATACTCCTCTGCCTAAAGGCAGGGGATTCCTACCAGTCACCACAGCAAGCTGCAGGCTGCTCTCGGCGGGTTCCTGCTGCCGACCGACAATACGGTTCACTTCACAAACTCTGCGGCTATGCCAGTCGTCATTGGGAAAACCGAAGTCTTTCTCCGTCAGAAAGAAAGATTAAATCTGATTTTATGCCTTGCATTCTCACCCTAAAGACGCGATTTTACAGCACGATCAGATAAATTGCGTGAAAACACAATCAGTCTTTGCAGACTGCAACAAGTTCCACTTCAACCAGAACATCCTTAGGAAGTCTTGCAACCTCAACACATGATCTTGCAGGAGCCGTATTTTTGAAATACTCTCCATAAACAGCATTGAAAGCAGAAAAATCAGCGATGTTCTTAAGAAAACATGTTGTCTTCACAACATCATCAAATGAAAGACCGGCATTTTCAAGAATTGCTCCAAGATTGTCCATTACGCGGCGTGCCTGAACGTTAATATCGCCTTCTACAATCTTCTGAGATGCCGGATCAATAGCAATCTGTCCTGAAGTAAAGAGAAAACCATTTGCTTTCACAGCCTGAACATAAGGTCCAATGGCGGCAGGAGCCTTATCAGTTGAAATAATTTCCTTAGACATTTTCATTCCCCGAATTTTATCAAAAAATACACACTTGCCTCTGGCAGGCATCAAATCATTGACACCCTCCTCTGCCTAAAAGCAGGGGATCCCTGCCAGTTCCCGCAGCAGGCTGCAGGCTACTCCCGGCTGGTTCTTGCTGCTGACCGCCAATACGGTTCACTTCACAAGCTCTGCGGCTATGCCCTAGCATAATTTGCCGTCATTGAGAAAGCAGGAGTCTATCTCTGTTAGCAAGAAAGATTATACCTAATTCTTATATCTGCGCCCCAAAGGATGCAGTTTTACGGCACGATCAGATAAACCGGCGGGATTCCCCGCCGGTTTTTCCTAAAATGCAACTGAAATGCTACTCTTCGGCAGGCGCCGTTTCTTCTGATGCAGGAGTAAGACTGCCCTCATTAAGAGCATCAGATATCTGACTCTCCACATCTTCACGGCTCATTTCCTTTGACTGCATACGCTCTGCACGGGTGCGTGCCCGCTCCTCATGATAAGCATAGCCTGTACCTGCAGGGACGAGACGACCCACGATAACATTTTCCTTCAGACCGCGCAGTTCATCAATCCTGCCAGCAACAGCGGCTTCGGTGAACACACGGGTGGTTTCCTGGAAGGATGCCGCAGATATGAAAGACTCTGTATTCAAAGATGCCTTGGTTATACCCATAAGTAAACGCTGATATTCAGCAGGTTTCTTACCCTGAGCTATGAGTTCGTCATTAATCATCTTGATACGAGCCAGTTCAACATCATCACCCTCAAGATATTCTGAATCACCCGGATCTGTAATTTCGCACTTGCGAAGCATCTGACGAATGATAATTTCGATATGCTTATCATTAATCTTTACACCCTGGGCACGATAAACATCCTGCACTTCATTAACAATGTAGCGGGCAACATCGCTGACACCTCTGAGACGAAGAATATCTGAAGCTGTCTCAGCGCCTTCCACGATGACTTCACCCTTTTCAACAGTTTCACCTTCATAAACATTAATGTTTCTCTGCTTAGGGATCATTTCTTCGTGAATTGAACCGTCCGGACCTTCAATAATAAGACGTCTCTTACCCTTGGTTTCCTTGCCAAACTTAACTATACCGTCTATTTCAGCAAGAATTGCAGGCTCCTTCGGAGCACGTGCCTCAAACAGATCTGCTACACGTGGAAGACCGCCGGTAATATCCTTGGTACCGGATACTGACTTAGGGATCTTGGCGATAACATCACCAACATTAACCGCATCACCATCAGAAAGTTCGATAATAGCCTGATCCTGCATGTAGTAGGAAGTAGGTGTTCCAACCACTGCAATATCCTCGCCTTTTTCATCAACAAGTTTGATAAGTGGTCTGCGAGCTTCCTTGTTGGTCTGAGCTCCAAGTTCCTTGATCTGCCAGGATGTCAGACCGGTAATTTCATCTCGCTTTGAAACTGCGGTAACGCCGTCAATAATATCAACAAACTTCACAAAGCCCTTAACTTCGGCAATGATCGGATGTGAATGAGGATCCCAGTTTGCCATAACCTGACCGACTTCAACACGATCACCATCCTTGACCTCGAGAACTGCGCCGGATTGAAGTTTGCGATTCTCCTTGGTCAGACCGAAATCATCAATAATGGAAATTTCTGCTGAACGTCCCGTAACGACATACTTACCCTGGGAGTTGACGACATACTTAGCCTTGAGTCTTACCGTACCTGCATTCTTAGCCTGTGCGGAAGTATCTTCAACCGAACGCGATGCAGTACCGCCCACGTGGAATGTACGCATGGTCAGCTGTGTACCTGGTTCACCGATGGACTGGGCAGCCATAACACCAACAGCCTCACCACGGTTAACCATGTAACCGCGGGCAAGATCGCGGCCGTAGCATTTAGCACAGATACCAAAAGGTGTTTTGCAGGTAATCGGCGAACGTACCTTGACACTGTCGACGCTGTTCTGCTCAATTACATCACACCACTTTTCATCCAGCATTGTACCTGCAGGAATAATCACAGTATTTGTACCAGGCTTATATACATCTACAGCGGTTACACGGCCGAGAACTCGCTCACGGAGTTTTTCAACCACATCACCACCCACAATATGAGCGGTAATTACAAGACCTTCATCTGTGCCGCAATCATCTTCCTTAACGACTACATCCTGCGCAACATCAACGAGACGGCGTGTCAGATAACCGGAGTTGGCTGTCTTAAGTGCTGTATCGGCCAGACCTTTACGGGCACCGTGAGTCGAAATAAAGTACTGCAGAACGTCCAGACCTTCACGGAAGTTTGCCACAATAGGTGTTTCAATAATCGTTCCGTCAGGTTTAGCCATCAGACCGCGCATACCGGCAACCTGAGAAATCTGCTTTTCAGAACCGCGGGCACCTGAGTCAGCCATCATATAGATGTTGTTGAATGAGGCCTGCTTCTCCTTCTGTCCAAGACTGTTCTCAGCCTCTTCAGTACAAAGGTTGTCCATCATAGCACGGGTCACGCGCTTGTTTGCGTCGCCCCAAATATCGAGAACCTTGGAGTATTTTTCACCCTGGGTAATACTACCGGAATTGAACTGATCCTGAATATCAGCAACCTTATCCTCCGCATCCTCGATAATCTTTACCTTCTCATCCGGAATGACCATATCATCAACACAAACGGAAGCACCGGAAAGAGCAGCATAATGGAAACCGATATACATAAGATGGTCGGCAAATACCACAGTGTCCTTTATGCCGAGGGTGTGGTAGCAGACATTGAGCATCTTGGCGATTAGTTTCTTGCTCAGGGCCTCATTTGAAACAAACTTGAACCAGCAGCGTGGATCCTGTTCCAGTTCCGCCTTATCTGCGTCAGTCATGGTATAAGGCTTGTCAATAAGTGTATAAGGCAGGCCCTTTGGCAGAATAAGAGACAGAATCGCACGACCAACAGTGGTGGTCTTCAGTTCAGTTGTGCTGTTATAAGAACCATCTTCATTCTTTGTGTATTCAGTAATGTAGCACTTAACACGGGCGCCGAGTTCAGCAAGACCGGCCCTGTACAGACTTTCCGCTTCCTTAGGAGAAGTCAGAAGCATACCCTCACCCTTTGCACCGACCTTCATACGGGTCATGTAATAGATGCCGAGCACCATATCCTGGGATGGTCCGATAATAGGATCGCCGGATGCAGGAGAAAGAATATTGTTGGTAGACATCATCAGCGCACGGGCCTCAAGCTGCGCCTCTACTGTAAGAGGCAAATGAACAGCCATCTGGTCACCGTCGAAGTCAGCATTAAATGCTGAACATACAAGCGGATGAAGTCTTATTGCCTTACCCTCGATCAGGATTGGCTCAAAAGCCTGAATACCGAGACGGTGAAGTGTAGGAGCTCGGTTCAGCAGTACAGGATGCTCTCTGATAACATCTTCAAGAATATCCCAAACCTGAGGATCCTCTCTCTCAACCATTTTCTTGGCAGCCTTTATTGTGGTGGCGTCTCCCCTGGCCTCGAGCTTACCCAGAACAAACGGCTTGAAAAGTTCAAGAGCCATCTTCTTAGGCAGACCGCACTGATGCAGACGGAGGAAAGGTCCTACGGTAATTACAGAACGGCCGGAATAGTCAACACGCTTACCGAGAAGATTCTGACGGAAACGACCCTGCTTACCCTTGATCATGTCTGCCAGAGACTTCAGAGCCCGCTTGTTGGCACCGGTAATAGCACGACCGCGCCTACCGTTATCAAGAAGCGCATCAACAGCCTCCTGGAGCATTCTCTTTTCGTTGCGAACTATGATATCAGGCGCAGCAAGATCCAAAAGACGGCGCAGACGGTTGTTACGGTTAATTACACGACGGTACAGATCATTCAGATCAGAGGTAGCAAACCTTCCGCCGTCAAGAGGAACGAGCGGACGAAGATCAGGTGGAAGAACCGGCAGAACCGTTAAAATCATCCACTCAGGCTTGTTGCCGGACTTCAGGAAAACCTCCATCAGCTTAAGTCTCTTGAAAAGCTTCTTTTTGGTGTTTTCTGAAGTTGTCTGGGCAATCTCTTCCTGGGTTACAGCTATCTCATGTTCCAGATCAAAGTCCTGAAGCATCTTCAGAATCGCTTCAGCACCCATCATTGCAAGAAAGTCACCTTCGTAACGCTCCATGGCGTCGCGATATTCCTCTTCTGAAAGGAGCTGGCCGACCTGCAGATCATCCTTGTCCTCAAGTCCGGTATCCACAACTACATAAGACTCAAAATAAAGCACCCGCTCTATTTCATTGAGTTTCATATCAAGCAGAGTACCGATTCGGCTAGGCAGACTCTTCAAAAACCAGATGTGCGCAACAGGAGATGCAAGTTCAATGTGACCCATACGTTCACGGCGGACTTTGGCCTGGGTAACTTCAACACCGCATTTTTCACAGATTACGCCTCTGTGCTTGAGTCTCTTATACTTGCCGCACAGACATTCAAAATCCTTAACAGGTCCGAAAATTTTTGCACAGAACAGACCGTCGCGCTCAGGCTTATAGGTTCTGTAATTGATAGTTTCCGGCTTCTTAACCTCACCATGAGACCAGGATCTGATCAGTTCCGGTGATGCCAGAGAAATTTTAATAAAATCGAACTCGTCGATCTTGCCCTGATTCTTTCTGAAACTTTTAACTAAATTTTTTTCTATCACGTTTATCTTCCCATAAAAAGGTTGATATACAAACCGGCTATCCGGGACAGCCGGCGAAACTTTCTAAAGCAGAAACCTACTATCCGAGATCCACATCAATACCAAGAGAGCGAATTTCCTTGAGCAGAACATTGAAGGATTCCGGTATTCCGGCCTCCATGTAATGATTGCCCTCGACAATATTCTTATACATCTTGGTACGACCGTTTACATCATCAGACTTAACGGTAAGGATTTCCTGGAGAGTATATGCAGCACCGTATGCTTCAAGCGCCCACACTTCCATTTCACCGAACCGCTGACCGCCGAGCTGAGCTTTACCGCCGAGAGGCTGCTGAGTAACAAGACTGTATGATCCTGTTGAACGAGCATGCATCTTGTCATCAACCAAATGGTTGAGTTTAAGCATATACATAACACCGACTGTAACCTTACGCTCAAACGGCAGACCTGTACGTCCGTCATACAGGGTAATCTGTCCTGACTCAGGAAGATCCGCAAGTTTCAGAAGTTCCTTGATTGACTTCTCTTCGGCACCGTCAAAAACAGGGGTTGCAACAGGCAGACCCTTGCGGAGATTGCCGGCAAGAACTCTGACCTCATCATCTGACATAGCTGAGATATCAACCTTCTGTCTGCAGTCACCAAGATCATAAACCTTCTGGAGAAATTCTCTCTGCTCGGCAAGGTCTCTCTGCTCCCTGATCATCGCATCAATCTTCTGTCCGATGCCACGGGCTGCCATGCCGAGATGTACCTCAAGAACCTGACCAATATTCATACGCGAAGGCACACCAAGAGGATTCAGCACCATATCAACAGGATTACCATCCTTGTCGTAAGGCATATCCTCAATAGGACAGATCTTGGATATAACACCCTTGTTTCCGTGGCGTCCTGCAAGTTTATCTCCAGGCTGTATTCTTCTCTTTACAGCAAGATAAACCTTCACAATCTTAAGGAATGCAGGAGGCATTTCATCACCCTGGGTAATCTTGATGCGCTTTGCCTCATACTGTTTGTTGTAGTCTTCCTCGATCTTCTCAAACTCTCTGGCCAGCTCCTCAAGATTGGTCTGCTGCTCTTCATTGTCGAGTTCCTGCGTCAGCAATTCAGAATCCCTGAGCTTCGATACAGCAGCTCCTGACATACCGCCTGCCACCAGAACCTTTCTGGCACGGTTGTATATTGCAGACTCGAGAATATCCCTCTTTTCACCGAGATCCTTCTTAACCTGGTTGAGCTGAGATTCCTCTATAGCCCTGGCCCGCTCATCCTTTTCAATTCCGTCACGGGTGAAAATCTGAACATCAACAACGGTACCATAGGTGGAACCAGGAACTCTCAGAGATGAATCCTTTACCTCAGAGGCCTTTTCTCCGAAAATTGCGCGAAGCAATTTTTCCTCAGGACTCAGAAGGGATTCTCCCTTAGGTGTAACCTTACCTACGAGGATATCACCGCCCTTGACCTCGGCACCGACATAAACAATACCCGAGGTATCAAGTTTGGACAATGCGGATTCGCTGACGTTAGGAATATCGGCAGTTATTTCTTCATTTCCGAGTTTAGTTTCACGGGCAATACAGGTAAGTTCCTGAATATGAACTGTAGTCAGTCTGTCATCCTGAACAACCTTTTCTGAAACCATTATGGAATCTTCGTAGTTGTAGCCGTTCCAAGGCATAAAGGCAATTCGCATATTCTGGCCGAGAGCAAGTTCTCCCAGATCAGTTGAAGGACCATCCGCCAGCACATCACCTGCCTTGACCTCTTCACCTACATCAACGCAAGGAACCTGATTAATACAGGTGTTCTGATTTGAACGCTTGTACTTGGTCAAATTGTAGATATCTATTCCAGCCTCACCTGCAACAAGCTCGTCATCATTAACCTTGACAACGATACGGGAGGCATCAACAAAGTCGACAACACCTCCGCGCTTGGAAATAATAGTAACACCAGAGTCCACTGCAACTGCGCGCTCAATACCTGTACCAACAAGAGGCTTCTCTGAAACCAGGGTAGGAACAGCCTGACGCTGCATGTTTGATCCCATAAGAGCACGGTTAGCGTCATCATGCTCAAGGAACGGAATCAGAGCGGCTGCAACAGAAACAACCTGCTGCGGAGAAATATCCATGTAATCAATATCAGAGGCTGACATATAACAGGATTCACCGTTCTGGCGGCAGGCAATCATATCGCCTACAAGAGCGTGCGTTTCCTCATCCACAGCAACATTAGCCTGAGCTATAACATGGCCGGCCTCGTCAATGGCTGACAGATAATCAACCTCTTCAGTAACAATTCCGTTTACAACGCGACGGTACGGAGTTTCAAGGAATCCGTATGAATTGCAGCGGGCAAAAATAGCAAGCGAGTTTATCAGACCGATATTCGGACCTTCAGGTGTCTCAATCGGACAGAGTCTGCCGTAATGAGTAGGATGAACGTCTCGAACCTCGAAACCTGCACGCTCACGGGTCAGACCGCCTGGGCCGAGTGCAGAAATACGGCGCTTGTGAGTTATTTCGGACAGAGGATTGTTCTGATCCATAAACTGAGAAAGCTGACTTGAACCGAAAAACTCCTTAAGGGTTGCAGAAATCGGCTTTGGATTTATAAGATCCGAAGGATCAAGAGATTCCAGATCACCCATATTGAAGCGTTCCTTAACCGCGCGACGAACACGATCAAGACCGATTCTAAACTGATTTTCTGCCATTTCGCCAACGGAACGTATGCGGCGGTTGCCCAGATGATCTATATCATCAACCTTATCCTTGCCGTTACGGATTTTAATGAACTGCTTCATTACAGCCACAATATCGTCACGTGTCAGCACGCCTGCTGTTCCAAGATTCTGATCAGGATCAAGCCTGCTGTTGAACTTCATTCGTCCAACTGAAGACAAATCATACTTGTCCTCCTTGAAGAAGATATCCCCGAAAAGTTTTTCTGATGATTCAACTGTAGGAGGCTCACCCGGACGCATCATGCGGTTGATTTCAAAAAGAGCTTCAATATATGTTCTTGCAGGGTCGGCACGCAGCGTATTGGCAATATATGCGCCGTTATCAACGTCATTGGTTTTGATAACCTCAACACTGTTGTAACCTGCCCCCAGAAGCGCCTTGAGATTCTCCTCAGTCAGGAGCTGGTTAGCCTGAAGAATAATCTCTCCAGTATCCTTGTTAAGATAATCACAGGCGACAATCTTACCAAGTATTGACTCAATCGAAGCCTCAAGCATATCACCCTGACCGCTTTCAGACAGTGCCTTGAGAAGTTTTCTTCCGATACGGTCGTTGATCGGCTTATCCTTTCTTACAATGGTCTCGCCGGCAATCACAACGTCCTGCTTAAAGATGCGTCCGCGAAGGCTTTCAAGAGATTCGTGGGTAAAAACCTTATTATCCTTAAACTCGATATTGGTTGTTTCGTAGAAAAGGCGAAGTATTTCCTCATCAGAGAATTTAAGAGCATGAAGAAGGACTGTCGCATACATCTTACGACGGCGGTCTATACGGACAAACACCTGATCCTTAATATCAAACTCAAAGTCAAGCCATGAACCGCGCATAGGAATAATACGCGCGCTGTAGAGTTTTTTACCGGAATGGGTTTTGCCGTCATCACAGTCAAAGAACACTCCAGGAGAACGGTGAAGCTGAGAAACAATTACACGCTCAGTACCGTTGAAAATAAAGGTACCGTTATCAGTCATGCACGGGATGTCACCCATGTATACCTCTTTTACCTTAACCTCGGTCTTACCGGTATCTTTGTTGGTAAGAGCCAGACTAAGAGTTACCCTAAGAGGTGAGGCATAGGTCTTTTCGCGGATCTGGCATTCCTCGACGGTAAAAGGAGGCTCGTCAAGTCTGTGGCTGACATAATCCAATTTGGCAAGACCGTTGGCGCTTTCGATCGGAAAAATACTGCGAAACGCGGCAGCAAGACCATAATCGCACCCTGAATTGTCATTGGATTCTAGGAACTGCTTGAATGAATCAACCTGAATAGACAGAAGGTAAGGCGTTTCCATAAGGTGTTCACGCTTGCCAAAGTCTTTACGAATACGTTTTTTCTCAGTATAAGAGTAAACCATGGGGTTCCTCAGCATTAGTTAGTTGAAAAGTGACCCAAGTCCCGGCAGGGACATCTTCAAAATCATGCGAACGCATGTGCCAATGATGAACAGATGAAAATCTATCCACGACTGAACATTGGTAATTTAATCAAATTAGCGATGTTCAATACAGTGCAAAAAGGCTGGCGAACCATTAATTCACCAGCCAGCCTGATTTTTTTCAGGCAAAGGCGATAAAGTCTATCAGAATATTACTGAAGTTCAACTTCTGCACCAGCTTCCTCAAGAGACTTCTTAAGAGCTTCTGCGTCAGCCTTTGGAAGATCTTCCTTAACCTTAGCTGGAGCACCCTCAACGAGGTCCTTAGCTTCCTTAAGACCGAGACCTGTAGCTGCACGAACTGCCTTGATAACAGCAATCTTGTTAGCACCTACATTCTTGAGTACAACATTGAACTCAGTCTTTTCTTCAGCAGCAGCTTCACCTGCAGCAGGGCCTGCAACAACAGCAGCGGCAGCAGATACACCAAACTTCTCTTCCATTGCCTTTACCAGTTCGGTAACTTCCATAACTGACATGGAGGCAACTGCTTCAATAATTTCTTCTTTAGTTAAAGCCATTTTCTTCTATACCTTAATATTAAATTGATTTTATAAACAAACACTAATTGCATTAAGCAGCAGGCTGTTCGCCCTTCTGATCGGCAACAGCTGCAAGTGTACGTACCAACTTGCCGGCTGCAGCTTCCTTCATTGTCATCATCAACTGGGCCAGAGCCTCTTCGAGAGTTGGCAATGTAGCTAAACGATCAATCTGCTCAGCAGGGATAAACTCACCTTCAAACGCGCAACCCTTTACGCTGAAATTATTTTCTTTCTTTGCGAACTCCTTGAAAATTCGTGCAGCAGCACCAGGATGTTCGTTAGAAAAAGCAATAATGGTAGGGCCGGTGAAAACATCCTTGAGGCATTCAAATTCAGTGCCCTCAACAGCTCTTGAAAGAAGAGTGTTGCGAACAACTCTCATATAAACACCTGCCTCACGACCCATCTTACGTAAAGCATCCATCTTAACAGACTCAACGCCGCGTGAATCGGCTACGACTGCAGACAGTGCGCCTTTGGCAGCTTCACTCACCTCTGAAACAATCGCTTGTTTGTCTTCGAGATTTAAAGCCATTGGCTATACTCCAAAATTAAATACCGGAAAAACCGGAGTTAATTACACACCCTTTCGGGTCCATCGGTAACAAAATCCAGAAGAAAGATAACTTTCAGCTGGTGTTTGACCGTCTACGTAGGTTTTTTAAGATTTCTCCCCTACGGTCTTGGACGGGAGACAAACTCCCAACCAAACGGACGTTTTTAAGAAAACATCCGCCAAAAAAACATTAAGCGCCAGCCTTATCCTCAATAGAATTGAGATCAAGAGTAAGACCAGGACCCATGGTTGTGGATACACAAATCTTCTTGATGAATGTACCCTTGGCACTTGCAGGCTTCTGCTTCTTGATAGTAGCAACAAGAGCCTCAAGATTTTCCTTGAGCTTAACAGGTTCAAAATCAACCTTGCCCAAAGTGGTATGAACAATACCGCACTTATCGTTACGATAGCGTACCTGACCTGCTTTTGCCTTCTTTACGGCTGCTTCAATATCAGGAGTTACAGTACCGTCCTTAGGATTCGGCATCAAGCCTCTTGGACCGAGGATCTGACCTAACTGACCAACAACTCTCATAGCATCCGGAGAAGCAATGACAGTATCGAAATTCAGATTACCGGCCTTTACTTCCTTGGCAAGTTCATCCATTCCTACCAGATCGGCACCTGCAGCTTTAGCCTTTTCAGCGTTATCACCCTGGGTAAATACTGCAACCTTTACAGTTCTACCGGTTCCGTTAGGAAGAACAATTGCACCTCTAACATTCTGATCAGACTTACGAACATCGATACCGAGATTGATATCAACATCCACACTCTGTACAAACTTAACATTGGTGCTCTCATCAGCTACGAGTTTCTTGAAAACCTCAAAAGCCTCAGTAGGGGTATAAAGTTTCTTGCAATCTACAGCGCTCTTGATTGCCTTCATGCGCTTTGAAATCTTTGCCATTTTCTTTACTCCTCTACCACAATACCCATTGAACGTGCACTTCCGGCCAGTGTGCGAACATTTGCATCCACATCAGCTCCGGTCATGTCCGGTTCCTTCAGCTTGGCAATTTCTTCCAGCTGGGCGCGGGTAACCTTGCCTACCTTGGTGGTAAGAGCATTAGCTGAACCATGCTCAATCTTTGCAGCCTTCTTGATCAGGAAGGTTGCAGGTGGGGTCTTGGTAATAAAGGTAAATGAACGGTCACTGTATACGGTAATAACAACAGGAACTGGTGAACCCTTCTCGAGTTTATCAGTCTTTGCGTTAAAAGCCTTACAGAATTCCATGATATTAACACCATGCTGACCAAGAGCTGGACCAACTGGTGGTGAAGGATTGGCCATACCGGCCTTTACCTGAAGCTTAATATAAGCTTGAACTTTTTTTGCCATTTTTTTTCCTTGGTTTAGGGTAATAATGCCTCGGAGAAAAGATTCCCGTCTTAGGCTCCCCTATAAAAAAATCAACGCCCGCAATCAAAAAATCTAAAGGGCGATATATTATACAAATTTATTCAATTTGTTACAACTATCAAATTTTGATATTTTTGTAAATACTATAAACTTTCCTTATTTCGAAATTGAGACACGAAAGCAAAAATTCTCAACAGGAAAAAATTCTCCAATCCTCCATGCGAGCATTTGCCAAGAGAAAATAAGCGTTTATCAAATTTCATGAAACACTCTCCATAAAGATGACCTGAGGCTCATTCAGTCAAAAAGTAAATTTTACCCTGCACAGATCCTGTCGAACCGTCTATCTTCGGATTTTAGCATGCATAAAATTCATCAAGATCAGACATCTGATTCTGCGGCATAAGCGCAGTTTAAAAACACAGGTTTTGTTCATTTTCCCGGGGAGTATAATAAAGGAAAGAGAATTTTGCATTTCTGTTTCCACTTTATTATTAGGAATAAAACAATATGGATAATGAACAGTTAAAAAAACGTATGAATGAACTTACATGGAAGTTTCCTCATGCATACAGCAAAGCAGACAGCGGCGAACAGCAATCCATTACGGATTTTTCAGAGGACTACAAAACTTTTCTGAACCAGACCAAAACAGAAAGAGAATTTGTCAGATATGCTGTGGAATTATGCGAAAAAAATGGCTACAAACCTTTTAGTGCCGGATCACAGATGAAGCCGGGCGATCGTATGTATTTTATAAACAGAGACAAAGCTCTGATACTTACAACCATAGGGAAAAGATCTTTATGCGACGGATTGCGAATGACTGTATCCCATATTGATTCGCCGCGCCTTGATCTCAAACCTTTTCCTCTTTTTGAAAAAAATGACATAGCCTACCTAAAAACTCATTATTACGGAGGGATCAGAAAATATCAATGGGTTACGGTACCTTTGGCTCTTCACGGAATCGTAGCCAAAAAAGACGGAAGCACAGTTGAAATACGCATAGGAGAAGAACCGGCAGATCCTCTCCTGTACATAACCGATCTGCTGCCGCACCTTGGAGCAGAGCAGAACGAAAAAAAGCTCAAGGACGGAATCAAGGGAGAAGAGCTTAATGCCATAGCAGCCACAACACCGTTTGATCCTGAATCTGAAGAAAAAAATCTTATAAAACTTAAATTTCTCGATCTGATCAATCAAAAATACAATATTACTGAAAAGGATTTCCTGACAGCCGAACTGACTCTTGTTCCTGCCTACCCGGCACGGGATGTCGGTCTTGACAGAGCTCTTGTAGGCGCTTACGGACAGGATGATCGTGTCTGTGCCTATGCTACCCTGCGTGCCGAACTGGAAACAAATGTACCTGAACATACAACCGTAACTGTATTTGCGGACAAGGAGGAAATCGGTTCATACGGCAACACAGGAATGAATTCCGATTTCACTCTTCACTTCATAGAGGATCTGTGCAGAAGCTGCGGTGCTGACATCAACACTGCATTAAGAAACACATACGCACTCTCCACCGACGTCGGAGCCGCCTACGATCCTAATTATCCTTCAGTTTTTGATGAACAGAACAGTTGCCACATAAATAAAGGATGTGTGCTTACCAAATACACAGGTGCAAGAGGTAAATCCGGAAGCAACGACGCCAGTGCCGAAACTCTGGCCAAAGTAACAGGAATTTTTGATGAGGCTGATATTTTGTGGCAGGTTGGAGAAATCGGTGCCGTTGATGCAGGCGGCGGCGGTACTGTTGCACTTTTTGTTGCTCATGCCGACATCAATGTAGTTGATCTTGGAGTCCCGATTTTGTCTATGCACTCACCGTATGAACTGGCATCAAAGGCAGATCTTTATAATCTGTTCAAAGCAGTAAAAGCTTTCTACAAATAACCGGAAACTTCAATAATCGAAACAGGATGAAGTTCTTCTCACCCTATTCTCACTTATATAAGTGGATCGCAACATAAAAAATAACCCCTCCATAGGAGGGGTGTTTAAAAAGGTGCATAAAAAAGTACTGTCAAATTTTCTCTATCTGAGAAAACTCCAGTTCCACAGGTGTCGGGCGACCAAAAATCGATACCGCAACGGTAACGGCATTCTTGTCGTAATCAACCTTCTCTATAATACCTGTATACTCCTTAAACGGACCGGAACAAACTCTGATCTGCTCACCAACTTCATAGCTTGTTTTCGGCTTAGGTTTTGACGTATCAGGATTGATAGCTTCAAGAAGCTTTGCGGCTTCAGCTTCTGACAGCGGAACCGGTTTATCCTTGGTACAACCCAAAAAGCCCTGAACATGATTAGTATCCTTGACTAGATGCCATGTTTCGTCATCCATAACCATATGGATAAGTACGTATCCAGGGAAGAACTTGCGCTCACTTTTTCTTTTAACGCCGTTCTTAACATCAACAACCTCTTCAGTAGGAACAATAACCTCACCAAAGCGATCGGCACAGTCACTGCGTCTAATCTGTTCAAGCAAAGTTTTCTGAACTCTAGTTTCATATCCGGTGGATGTCTGAACTACAAACCACTTCATATTATTCTGATTTTCATCTGACATTTCCAACCCCTACGCATTAGTTATAAAACTGACAAGGAAACCGATAATTACGTCAAACACCCAGAGAAGAAATGCGACAACTATTGCTACAACTGCTACACCAACTGTAGATTTTACAGTCTCATCCTTTGTCGGCCACGTAACCTTTCTCATTTCACCACGAGAAGCCCGTGCGAACTTTATCAGACGTCTACCAAGAGTTGTGCACAGAGCACAAATTGCGGCAACCACAATACAACCAATAACAAAAGGAAGTCTTATGGTAACCGGCTGTGCTGACTCCGGCTGGGAAAAATAGTAATTAAGTCCGACTGCTCCGCACAAACCTAAAGCAAATACGGTCCACAACACATAGTCAAGAGGAGAAGTACCCTTTGCAGCCTCATTTTTTGCTTTATTGCTGTTAGAAACAGCCCCTGCATTTCCAGCCTTGGTATCGGCTTTCTTGTTCTTATCTGTTTTTTCCATATTAAAAAAACTTTAATTTAAATAATAAACTACGATTTGTCATGTCAGATACAGACAAACCAAACAATTCACACACAATTAAAGAAATCCAACTGTCATATGTTGAATGCAACTACTAAGCATCATCGTGGGTTACCGCTCAATAGTTCATAAAACCTAGACCTAAAGCCAGATTTTCTACGCTGCAAACAAAAGTTTCTGGAACAATCCGCGAAAAACATTTCACAAAATTTGCGACGATATATTCTAACATAAGCACATGTCACAAAAAAGAACAATATACTTACACAGGCGCCCAGAAACAGCTACCTGATAATTCAAGATCAGATACTTTTGCTAACTGAAGTTTCAAAAACTTCGGAAAATACCATAAATCAGCAAGGAAAAGGGGAGCAACAGCTCCCCCGATGAAAATTTTAATCAATTTTCAAAAGTATTACTCGATGATCTTGGCTACAACACCAGCACCTACAGTATGACCGCCTTCACGAATAGCAAAACGGAGCTGTTC